>NZ_JALQDC010000005.1:0-70113 GCF_023631445.1 Caballeronia sp. GAWG1-5s-s
CCCCCCCCCCCCCCCCCCCCCCCCCCCCCCCCCCCCCCCCCCCCCCCCCCCCCCCCCCCCCCCCCCCCCCCCCCCCAACGATCCTTCCGTACCGCTTGCCGCGTCCGAGACCGCGCCCGACTTCGACGACGATCTCGACGCGCCGCGCGCGCCCCTGCGCTTCGGGCGGCTCGCGCTCTGGATGGCGTCGGCGAGCGCGCTCGGCATCGGCGTGCTCGGCACGGTCGCCTACAGCATGTGGTTCAACCACGACCAGCGCGTCTATACGGAAGCGATGGCGAGCGCGCGCCGCACGCTCGGCATCGACCAGCCGGTGATCGCGGCGGGGCCGCCGTCGCAAACGCTGTCGTCGGGCGTCGTGCAGGCACCGCCGCCCACCACGAGCCTCGTCGCGGCGCACGCGGACACCACGGCGCTCGCCGACAACCCGCCCGCCGACACGTCCGGCACCACGAGTCTCGGGCCCGTCGCGGTCGCGCCGGTGGCCACGGCCGCGACCGTCGCTGGCGCATCGCAAGATGCGGCGTCGCCATCGCGAACGGCGGCAACTCCTGCGTCGCAGACGGTCGCGGCGAATCGCCCGAGTCGCGGCGCAAGCGGCCAGGCGGTGCGCACGACACAGGCAAAAGAGGCCCGGCATCGAGCGTCGCGTGCCAGGGCCGAGCCGGGACTCTTTGCCCGCGTGGGCGCGTTCTTTCATCGAGTGAGCTATCGACGCAATGCCACATCCGGCCAGCGAGAGTAATATTCCCGTCCGTGAGAACGGCGCGACGCACGTGCTGGCGGCGCGCGCCGCGCGCGTGTTCGACGAGGCCCGCGCGCAGGCCGGGCGGCTGCGCATGCCCGGCCCGGCGCCGATGGCCGCCGCCGCGCTGCTGTGTCTTTTGATCGGCCTGCTGTTTCTCGCGTATCAGGTGCGCGGCATCTTCTCCGCGCAGCTCGAGCAGGAATACGTCGGGCTCGTGCTTCAGGCCGTCGAGCGCGCGGACGCGGCGCGCGCTTCGGCGATCGCGCTGAAGGACGCGTCCGCCACCGACGCGCAGCATCGCGCCGCATACCGCGAGGCGCGCATCGAGTGGGCGGCGCGACTCGCGAGCCTGCATGCGCTCATCACGTCGAGTCCCACGCCCGCACCCGCGTTGCCGCCCTCCGCGCTATCCGCGGCAGCGGACTTCAATCAGGCGAGCGCCGCGCTCGATTCCGCCGACGCCTATTGGCGCGATCAACGCGATCGCGCGAGCAGCGACGTTCGCGCGCGCATCGTCAGCGTGTCGCACACGTTGATTGCATTAACGGCGGTCGTGTTCGGCGTGCTCATCACGGCGCTCGGCATGTATGCAAAACGCAATCGGCAGCTCGTCGGCATCTCCAGCGAATTCGAGCACGCGTCGCTGCACGACGCGATGACCGATCTGCCCAATCGCCGCAAGCTCTTCGCGGCGCTGGAGGAATCGGCGGAGGCGCTCGCCGACGGCTCGCAGGCGAAGCGCATCGCCGTGCTGTATATCGACCTCGACGGCTTCAAGCGCGTCAACGACACGCTCGGGCACCGCATCGGCGATGAATTCCTGATCGCAGTGTCGCGGCGTTTCCGGCAGACGGTGCGCAACAGCGATATCGTCGCGCGCATCGGCGGCGACGAATTCGCGGTGCTGGTCAGAGAGTTTTCGAGCGATCTGGAACTGGCGGCCATTGCGCAACGCATCATCCATTGCGTCGCGGAAACGGACACGCGCATGGGCTTGTCGCTCGTGCGTGCGAGCATCGGCATCGCGAGCTTTCCGGATCGCGTGACCGATTACTGGCGGCTCGTCGCCGCCGCCGACGAAACCATGTACGCCGTCAAGCGCAACGGCAAGAACGGCTACGCGTTCGCGTCGGCGGCCTCATAACTACGCGCTGCTGCGCGATCGTCCGCGTCAGGCCGCCGCGCGCAAGTCTTCTTCGCCGCCAAGCGCTTCGGTCAGCGCCGCGAAAAGGCGCGCGAGCTCGCCCGTCATCAGCAGGAAATCCGACTCGAAGCGTTCGTCGTCGTTCGCGGCGGTGGGATCGGCTGCTTCCTTGATGACGTCGAGCGGGCTCACGCGCTTGAGCGTGAGCGACGGCGTAAGCACGAACGACACGCGGTCGTCCCAGGTCATCGCAAGACGCATGCACTGCTTGCCGGCTTCGATATGGCGGCGCATGTCCTCCGCCTCCAGCGCGTGACCGACATAGCGCACGGTCGCATTGCCCTCGCCCGCCGAACGCAGTTCCGTATCGCGATCGAGCGTGAAGCCCGCGGGCGCGTCGCCCGTCAGCAGCCATTCCGTCATCGCCGACACGGCCGAGCGCGCGACGCGCACGCTGGCGAGCGGCAAGTCCGTGACCGACTTCACCAGCAAGCCGATGATGTCGTCGGCGAGCGTGGCGGATGCCGCATCGATGGCGAGCCAGCCGTGCACCGGATCGATCCACACCCGCGTATCGCGGCGAATGCTGAACGCGCGCGGCAGCAGTTCATCGGTCACCTGCTCCTTCAGTTCGCGCATCTGCTTGCGGCCCGGCTTGAAGCCCTGCTGCTCTTCGAGTTCCAGCGCGCGGTCCTTCGTGAACTGCGTGACCACCGACGCGGGCAAAAGCTTTTTCTCCGCGCGGTACGTGAGCAGCATCTGGCGATTCACGGTGTAGACGAGCGCATCGTCGCCGCGCGGCGAGACCCAGCCGCGCCGCTCGTTTTCGATGCTCGATGCATCGCTGAAAGCAAGCGGCGCGAGCCACTGCTGCATCTGATCGGGCGTGACGGTCCAGTGAACGGGAAGACGGTGAAGCTGAAGATTCTTGAACCACATGGCGGCGCTTTCGATGTTGTTCGGAAAAGCGGGCCATTCTATACGACGCATGCGGCGTGGCGCGAGCCGCCGGCTTTATGCGAAGCAGCGCGGCGCATCCATCGGCAGAAACGGGACTACACTGAGGGCGCTCGATCGCACGCGTGCATCGGGCGAGGAGGTTGGAATGATCGATCTAGACGCGAACCGCACGTTCCGCGGACTACCGCTCACGCCTGAGCAGGACGCCGAAGTCAGGCACTACATCAAGAAGAAAAAGCAGCGCGGCGAGCCGTGGAAGACGCCCGAATTGCGCGCGATGTTGCGCGACATGCTCGAGCCGCCCGACGAAGAAAGCGCGATGGATGAAGTCGCGGACGACGACGCGCGCGCGGTGGCCGAACGGGCTTCGGCTTTCATCGACGATGTCATGGACCCGATCGAAAGCAGCGAGGAATGGCACGCGGCAATGGAAGCCGAAGCGATGAAAGGCCCGCGGCGTTGATAAGCATGGTTGACCCGAGAAGCGCCGGCGTGGACGGCGCCGTTCGCGTCCGCACGCTCGTTCAGTGCCTGCGATGCGTCCAGTCTCGCGGCGGATGCGTGTCTAGCCAGCGCGCTTTCGGCGGATGAATGTTCGGATGTTTGTGATGCATCACGAGAATCACGATGGCGCATAACACCACGACGACTCCCACCATCAAGCTGATCATCGGCTCGGTCATCGCAACCTCCTTCGGGCTCGAGGGGCAACGCTTTCATTGTAGGTGCTTGCGCCGCCGCGGAACACGCGAATGTCACGCGCCGATGCACACCGCGCCCGCCGCGATCACGCAACAGGCCAGCAGGCGTCGCGCGGTCAGTTGCTCGCCGAGGAAGATGCGCCCGATGAGCGCCGCGAACACGACGCTCGTTTCGCGCAGAGCGGAGACGGCGCCCATCGCGCCGAACTGCATCGCCCAGATGACGATGCCGTATGCGGCCACCGAGACGAGCCCGCCCGCTACGTTCTGCGCGACGGCGGCGGCGGGCGCGCGCAACGCATGCCGCCCTCGCAGCGCGACGAAAAGCGGCAGCATCAGCAGATAGAACGCGAACATCCACGCCGTATAGGAGAGCGCGTGCCCCGAAGCCCGCACGCCGATGCCGTCGATCACGGTGTAGACGGCAATGGTCGCGCCCGTGACGAACGCGGCCAACGCGCCCTTTCCCGACAGATTGCCGCGCTGCAACGCGAGCCATACGATGCCCGCCGATACCATCACGATACCCACCACGGGAAGCGCGCCCGGATGCTCGCGCGCGAAAAATGCCGCGCCGAGTGCGACGAGCATCGGCGAAGAACCGCGCGCGATGGGATACGTCGCGCCGAGATCGCCGCCCTGATAGGCGCGCACGAGCGCCATGTTATAGCCGATATGCACGAGCCCCGACGCCACGATGCACGGCCATGCGCCGCTCGCGGGCAGCGGCAAGAACGGAATGGCCACGACGGACACGACGCCGATGCAAAGGCTCATCCACGTCATGGAGAGGAAGCGGTCCGCGTTGCCGTGCAGCATCGCGTTCCAGGTCGCGTGTAAAAGTGCGGCGAAGAGCACGCAGCCGCCTACGTAGCTGAACATCCGTCGAACCGTCCTCTTTTGAGAAGTGCCCAGTCTAAGCCAGACGGGATTGCGACGCGACAGCTTTGTATTGCGCAATCCCTTATATGCGAGCCGCCGCATGCGCTCTAACCATGTCCTATAGTGCAGAGGACCGCATGAGGGAGACACGACATGGCGACATGGAAACCCGACCCGAGCTTCTACCCTTCCCCGCGTCTTGCTGCGAAGGCGCCCCGCGAAACGCTCGCCTACGTCGCGACGTTCGATCCCGAGCGCAAGAGTCCGGACAAGCTCGCCGTCGTCGATGTGGACCCGGATTCGTCGAGCTATGCGCAGATCGTCGGCGAACTGGCGATGCCCGACGCCGGCGACGAACTGCATCACTTCGGCTGGAACGCGTGCTCGTCGTGTCTGTGCCCGAACGCGCCGCATCCGCATATGGAGCGGCGTTATCTCGTCGTGCCGGGACTGCGTTCGTCGCGGATTCATATCGTCGATACGAAGCCCGACCCGAAGAACCCGGTCATCGTCAAGACGATCGAGCCCGAAGAACTTGCTGAGAAAACGGGCTATACGCGCCCGCATACGGTTCATTGCGGACCGGGCGGCATCTATGTCACCGCGCTCGGCAACGCCGAAGGCAAGGCGCCCGGCGGCGTGCTGCTGCTCGACCAGCAGAGCTTCGATCCACTCGGCCGCTGGGAAGTGGATCGCGGACCGCAGCAACTGGCCTACGACGGCTGGTGGCATCTCGGCTACGACACGATGGTCACGAGCGAATGGGGCACGCCCGACACCTTCGAAGAGGGCCTCGTGCCCGAACTGCTGCTCGGCGCGAAGTACGGGCGCAAGCTGCATTTCTGGGACTTCACGAAGCGAAAGCATATTCAGGAGATCGACTTCGGCGACGAGTATCAACTCGTCTTCGAACTGCGGCCCGCCCACGATCCGACCAAGGCGTATGGCTTCGTCAATTGCGTCATCAGCCTGAAGGACCTGTCTTCGTCGATCTGGACGTGGTATCGCGACAAGGACAAATGGGCCGTGAAAAAAGTGATCGACATCCCGGCCGAGCCCGCCGATGCGTCGGTGCTTCCCCCGCTCTTGCAGGGCTTCGGCGCGGTGCCGCCGCTCGTGTCGGACATCGATCTCTCGATGGATGACCGCTTCCTCTACGTGTCATGCTGGGGCACGGGCGACATGCTGCAATACGATGTCTCGGACCCCTTCACGCCGAAACTCACGGGCAAGGTCCGCATCGGCGGTGTGGTGGCGCGCGCCACGCATGCGGGCGCGAAGAACGGTTCGCTGAACGGCGGGCCACAGATGGTCGAAGTCAGCCGCGACGGACGACGCGTGTACTTCACCAACTCGCTCTACGGCGCGGTGGATGCGCAGTTCTACCCCGAAGGCATCGACGGATGGATGGTCAAGCTCGACGCCGATCCGAACGGCGGCCTCTCCATCGACGAGAAGTTCTTCATCGACTGGCCGAAGGGACACCGCCCGCATCAGATCCGGCTGCAAGGCGGCGATTGTTCTTCGGACTCCTATTGTTACCCGTGAGTTATCCTTGATGCTCACGTCGGACGTCATCGCATGAATGCCGTTACGCCGTCGCTCTGGCTCACGGCGGCGGGCCTCGGCGCGTTTCATGGCGTGAATCCCGCGATGGGATGGCTGTTCGCGCTCGCACTCGGCCTCTATGCACATAGCAGGCGCGTGGTGCTGGTGTCGCTCGTGCCGATTGCGCTCGGGCATGCTGCGTCGGTGGCGCTGGTGCTCGCGGGCGTGCTGACGCTCGGCTCGGTGGTGGATCATGAGACGCTTGCGCGCGGTTCTGGCGTGTGTCTGATCGGCTGGGGCGCATGGCGTGCGTGGCGCGGACATCGCGGACGGCCGACGGTGGGCATGCGGACCGGCCTCGCGGGTCTCGCGCTATGGTCATTCGTGATGTCGAGCGCGCACGGCGCGGGCTTGATGCTCGTGCCCGCCCTGCTGCCGCTGTGCGGGGGCGCGGGTGCAAATGCAGGCGCGGCGGGCGCGTCCTCGGCGGCAGCGTTCGAAGCCGGCGCGCTCGCGCTGTCCGTGCATACCGTGGCGATGCTCGCTGTGATCGCGGTCATCGCGCTGGCCGCCATGTCGCTGCATGAGCGTACCGGCCTCGCGTTCCTGCGCACGGGCTGGGTCAACGTCGACTGGCTTTGGAGTGTGGCGTTGATCGCATGCGGCATCTGGCTCTGGGTATAGCGTGGATGCCGCTTTTCGTTGCGCACCGCGATGGCGGGCGGCGGCAGAAGTTCGGCGCCTAACGCCTACCGCCGCCGATTGCACGAGTCCTCGCGTCCCGGCAATATCGCCGAAAACGACGAATAAAAAACGCTGTGCTGCGCCAAGATACGGACCCGGCCGGTCCGATAAAAGTCATAACAACGGGGACTCTGTCATGCGCGAAATCTCGTACGAAGAACAAACCGTCAATTCGATCAATCCGCTCGCGCGCTTCGCCCATCGCACGCGCATGACCGTGGCGACCGAGCTCGTCACCGGTCTATGCCCCGCACGCGGAACCGTGGTGGACTTCGGCGCGGGACCGGGCCTTTTTCTGCATACGCTCGGCGAGTCGCGGCGGGACATCACGTTGATCGGCCACGACAAGTTCATGGCGCCCGCCTTTGCCGAAGTGAAGTATGCGGAGTCGCTGGACACGGTTGCATCGCATAGCGTGGACGTGCTGACGGCTTTCGAGGTCTGCGAGCATCTTTATCCCCGCGAAGTGGACGCGCTGCTCGATGACGCCGCGCGAATCCTGAAGCCGGACGGCGCGCTCGTCATTTCAGTGCCGATCATGTACGGACTCGCGATTGCGCCGAAAGTGTCGAACTGGATGATCCGCAGCCGCACGCTCAAGTCCGAATACACGCCTGCGGAACTGCTCAAGTCGATGATCGGCATGCGCGTGAGCCGGCCGGCGAACCCGCGCACGACGCATAAGGGATTCGATTTTCGCGAGCTTCGCGAGCTCGTGAGCGAGCGCTTCGTTGTCGATGCAGTGCATACGAGTCCGGTGCCGCACGCGCCTTGGTGGATTAGTTCGCAGTACTTTATGGTTTGCCGGACGCACGGGCTGCGCTGAGGGTGCGGGTTGCGTTGCGTTCGTTCGGCGACCGACCGGGCTTTCGAAAAGGGTGTGCGTCAGTCGCGGAAGTCGATCATGCGCGTCGGGCGTAGTACTTCGAAGTGCGATGGGAGGCGTTGCCGCGCGCGTTTCGGAGCTTCAGGTCTGCGAAGGACACGCGTCGACGAGCTTTTTCTGCCCGCGTGCGCGTTGCTGCTGACGGCTTCTTTCAGAAAGCGACGCGTGCAGGCACGGGGCGCTGGTCGGGGAACACCGGCGTCACATGCGAGGACAGGCGGCGGCATTCTGCATGCAACACGCCGCATGCGAAATGCGGGCGCGCTGGCGAGGTTAAGGTAACGGCCAACGATCGTCGAGGAGCTTTTCCGCTCGCGCCCGCATCCAGGTTAGCGGCACTTTCCGGAAAGCAATGTTCCAACCCGCGCGTCGCTGCGGTTCAACGCGAACGTCAGCGTATGTGTATGCGGACAGTTGCGTCCAGCATTCTGCATGCAACACGCCGCATGCGAAAAACGGGGGCGCGCGGGCCAGGTTGAGGTAAGCGGGCAACGCGCATCGCTGCGGCTCAACGCGAGCGTCAGCGTATGCGTATGCGAAAAGGCTGCGCCCCGCATTCTGCATGCAACACTACGCACGCAAAATGCGAGGCGCGTGTGCGAGGCTAAGGTGAACGGGCAGCCCCGTCGCGGAGCTTTGCCGCCCGCATTTGCTTCAAGGTTAGCTGGCCTTCCGGAAAGCAACGCTTCGACCCGCGCGTCGCTTCGGCTGGACGCGAGCGTCAGCCTATGCATATGCGGACAGGCTGCGGCTGGCATTTTGCATGCATGACGCGGCATGCAAAATGCCGCGCGTCAGTTAGCCGGAATCGTGACCACCGGCGCCTTCGCGGTATCCGTCACCTCGCCGAGCGCCATCAGGTTCTGCACCACGGTGAATGCGTACTTCGAATCGAAGTCGGCGCGGTCTATCCAGTAGTTCGACTTGTCGTACAGCACGCTCACGTAGGCGTCCGGCGGCGCTTTCTCGCCGACTTTCACAACGATCGTCGGACGCGTTTCGCCGCCGATCAGCCCGATCGTCGGCTTCGTCGCCCCGCTGCCGACCTGCGAATCCGGCACCGGAATCTGCGCACCCAGATCGGTGAGGATGCCGAGCACCGAGCGCGTGACCATCGGAATGCGATCGTGGTCCGCCGACTGTCCGTACACGATCTCGTAAGTCTTCATCTTCGGCGAAAGATGCAGCAGCCTGCGCACGAGCGCCAGGTCGTCGACGGTCTGCTTGTTCGCGCCGCTGCGCGTCGCGCCGAGCGTCATGAAAATGCGCGGCTGATGATCCTGGTCGCGCGTTTCCACATTCAGTTCGCCGGCAAGTTGCAGACGGCGCAGCGCCTGGAGCAACAGGAAGAACTCCGGCGCGCCCGACGCGTTGGGACCGCCGAGCGCATTGCCGTTCTGCAGGCCCGCGATGGATTGCGCGGTGATGCGCAGCAACAAGTCGACCGGAATGCCGCTTTCTGCGAGCGGCAACACGAGCGTCGGCGAGAGCGGGCGAATGTACGCGCTGGCGTACGCGTCGCCGGTGGTCGGAGTGAAGGTGAACGTCGGGTGATTCGAATACGAGACGCTGCCCGACGCTTGCGCGTAGTTCGGCTGCGCGCCGGAACCTGCATTCAAAATTGCGCCGCCTGTTGCATCGAACGTGTACGCGGCGATGATGCTGCTCACCGTGAGAAACGACGGCGCATCGGCGAAACGCAGCCCGACGATGGCAGCGAGAATCTCGCGCTTCTGCGCGTCGCCGAGTGCGCGGGCATAGTCCACCTGATCGGCCTTGAGCCGTGTTGGCCCGATGCCCGAACAGCCCGCCGCGAGGAACGTCGCGCTGATGAGAGCGATGGAAAGGGCCTTCGTTGATTTCTGGGTCGGTGTCGTCCGGTTCATATGGCCTTGAGTGAGGTCAGCGAGGAGATCGTCGGCGCAGTGGCCGCGGAGCCTCGGGGCCGGCAGCAATTCTCATACCATTTCTAACATCGGACGCGCAGGCGCAAGCCTTCCCGCCCGTTGCATCAGGCGAAGCAACGGCATAGCCAGCCACGCAAGACGTTCAGGACGCGTCTTTTGGTTCGTGGCGGCGCTCGGGCAGCGTTGCCTGTCCACGCCCATGCGCTATATGCCGACTCGCCTCCGCATGATGAGCGACGAGTGCATCGAGGCGATCCTGCGCGAAACGCGGGCCATCGTCGCGTGCGTGCGCCGTTGCGCTCGCGAGCATGGCGCCCGCGATCAGAGCGATAGCCTTCAGGCGTTTGGTATTCATTATTCACCTCCGCAGGAAGACGGGATGCGCGCGTCGATGCTCGATCGCGAGCCTCTCCCGTATCCGCCAAAATACAGCGTCGCCGCGCCGTCTGCATGTTGCATGCAAAGGCGGCCTTGCGGGCGGCGCAGCCATCTCCTATCTGTTAGCTCAAACGCTATGTTCAGGAGACGCCCGCCATGAGACTCGCCATTTTCTTCGACGGCACCTGGAATGAGCCGAACGACCGAACCAACGCCTACCTGCTCTACAAGCTCGCGCCCGAGACCGACGATCAAGAGACGCTGTACGTGCCCGGCGTCGGCACGCAGGGAAACGGCCTGTTCGCGCTGGCGAACAAGTTTCTCGGCGGCGCGTTCGGCGACGGCCTCTCCGCGAACATCAAAAGCGGCTATGCGTGGCTCTGCCAGCGGTACAAGCCCGATGCTTCGATCTATATCTTCGGCTTCTCGCGCGGCGCCTACTCCGCACGCAGTCTGGCCGGCCTCATTCGCAAATGCGGTCTGTCGAACGACTGGAGCGATGAATCCGTCGATCAGGCGTACGGCATTTATCGCGATCAGGGCGTGGGGCCATCCGACGACTCGGTGCAGGCGTATCGCAAACAGTTCGCGCGCGAGGTGGATGTCGCGTTCATCGGCGTGTGGGATACCGTCGGCGAACTCGGCATTCCTATCGGCGGGTTGCCGGTGCCGGGCTTCTCCAGCTACTACAACTTCCACGACACCACGCTCGCGAACAGCACGCGCGCCGCGTATCACGCGATAGCCGCGAACGAATTCCGCTCGCTCTACAAGCCTACGCTCTGGACGAAGGGAACCGAGGACCGCGGGCCGCTGCCGCTCGAACAGCGATGGTTCGCGGGGGCGCACGCCAACGTGGGCGGCGGCTATTTAAGCCCGCCGCGCGATCCCGCCGATCTGCTGCCGCTGATCCCGGCCGAATGGCTCCGGCACAAGGGGCAATTGCACGGCCTCACGTTCGACAAGCCGATCGAGATTCCTAAAGAGGCTTACTGCTGCGAGCCGATCGACTCGTATTCGGAATTCACAAAGATGAATCCGTTGCTCGAAGATGTCTGCAAAAAGGAGCCTCGCGTCGCCGGATCCGCGCTCAACGAGACGGTGGACCGCAGTCTTGCAGACCGGCTCGGCACACCCGGTTTTCTGGATGCATTCCCTTCTCTGCGTGACCAGTTGCGCGCGCTACCAGTCGGAACCTGAGGGCATTCTGCATTCAGAGTTCACACAGAAGAACCTGCCGCTGAAAGACGTCTGCTAGACGGAGCCGCGCGTCGCCGCGAAGCGCTCAAGAGCCGGTCGATCTCGGCCTTGCGAACTAGCTTCGACCGCCCGGTATTCTGTATGCGCTTTCCGCACGGGTCGGAACACCGAGCGCGCTTTCAGAAGAGATGCGGCGGCGTTCGATCCACCATATCCCGGGGCAGCGGTTCTTCGAGTTCGAACTCGACGCTCGGGAAATCCTGCAAGCGGCCGGCCACTTCGGCTTCGCCTTCGCTCGTGAAGAGGCCGTCGAGATAATCGAAGGTCAGCTTGTCGACCAGCGCCTTCAGCGCAAGCTCGGGGCTGCGTTTCGGCTCGACCGTGATATCGTCGACGTCCAGGCGCGCGCAGTATTCGCCGCCCTTCGATTCCATCGCGCCAATGTCGATCACCTTGCCATCGACGTTCTGCGCCAGCACGCGCTGCTCAACGGCGAACAGGCGAAAAGGCCGCTCGAGTCCGACCGGGTCGCCCGAGCCCGACGTCGAGCCGGTCTGGTCTTTTGCATTCGAATTCGTTTGCGCTGTCATCGCTGCTTCTCCTCGGATGCTTAAGGTCGTTTTCTGGAAGCAAGCCATGCGCCCGACGCGCGCCGTCCCACGCGAAGTGCGCAACGTCGCGCAATGTTTCCATTGCGGACCGGGTCGTCCTAAAGTGCTGTAGTCACCCGATGCAATACGAGATACGACTCGCGGAATGCAACTCGCAGGACGAACCCAAAGGAGCAGCAAGTGGACGGAACCATGAGCGCGAAAGTCGCAGTCATCACGGGAGCGGGCCGCGGGCTCGGGCGCAGCGCCGCACTCAAGCTCGCGCAACAGGGCGTGGGCATCATCGGCACCTGGCACAGCGACGCGGCCGCAGCCGAAGCCGTGGCCGGCGAGATCGAGGAACTCGGCTGCAAGTGCGCGATGCTGCAGCTCGACGTCTCCCGCAGTGAGACCTTCGGCGCCTTCGCGGATGAAGTATGCAAGGCGCTCGAACAATCGTTCGATCGCACGAACTTCGATTTTCTCGTGAACAACGCGGGAATCGGCATACACGCGGCTTTCGCCGACACGACGCCCGAGCAGTTCGACCAGCTCGTGAACATACACCTAAAGGGGCCCTTCTTTCTGACGCAGGCGCTGCTACCGTTCCTGCACGAGGAAGGCAGCATCGTGAACGTGTCGAGCGGACTGACGCGCTTCGCGCTGCCGGGCTACGCGGCGTATGCGGCAATGAAAGGCGGCGTCGAAGTGCTGACGCGCTATCTGGCGAAGGAGTTGGGGCCGCACGGCATCACGGTCAATGCCATCGCCCCGGGCGCGATCGAAACGGACTTCGGCGGCGGCGTCGTGCGCGACGATCAGGAAGTGAACGAATTCGTCGCGCAGAACACGGCGCTCGGGCGCGTTGGGCTGCCGGATGATATAGGCGGCGCGATTGCCGCGATGCTGTCCGACGGCAACCGGTGGATGACGGCGCAGCGCGTCGAGGTGTCGGGCGGGATGTTCATCTGACGCGCAGCGTTCGTGCGATTTCGCGGCGCAAAAAAAACCGGACGCCGAGGCGTCCGGTTCGCTGTGAAGCAGGTGCGGCTTAGAAGCGGTGGATGATGCCCACGCCTGCTGCAAACATGCTGCGCGACGCCGACGGAGCCGTGTTGAAGCCGTCGCCGATCGTTGCGTTCGCAGCCGTCTGCGCGTTTACAGCGCCGGTCGGCGAGAACGTCGGCTGCGCGAGCGTACGACCATTGGCGCGTTGGAAAGCTTCCAGCGCGTACAGGCCGGTACGCTTCGACAGCGAGTAGTACTGGGACAGGTTGAACTGGTGGTAGGACGCGGCATCCGAGATGCCGTTCGCCTTGCTGGCCCACGTGTAGCTGTAGCCTGCCGCGAAGTCCCATGCCGACGTCGCCTTCCAGTGCAGCACCGTGCCGGCCGTATTGAAGACGGCTTCGTCGGTGAACTTCGAGTTGATGCCCGGAATGTATTGAACGTTGGTGTACGTCGCGGTGATGTCCCACGCGCTGTTGAACGTGTAGCCGAGGCCCACCGCAAAGCGGTTCTGGGCTTGCGCGCCCTGGTAGCCGTTGGTCACGGCGGACACGCCCGACTGGCCTGCGGTGTTGGTCGTCGATGCATCGCCGTAGACGCCGCCGCCGACCGTCGAGTTGTTGATGCGCGTGAAGGCCACCGTGCCGCCGATCGGGCCTTGCTGATACTGGATCGCAGCCGACCACGTCGAGCCCTGATACACGCTGTCGGGCACGCCGGCGAACGAGTACGAGCCGCTGACCGTCACGCCATACAGCTTCGGCGACGTATAGACGACCGAGTTGTTCGCGCGGTAGATCGTGTCGAGCTCGTCCAGATCGCCCGGGTGCGCGCCGAAGTAGCCGGTCAGCCAGTTCGTCGGGCTATACGGCGACATCAGCGTGTAGTAGGACGTGTACTGACGACCCACGGTCAGCGTACCGTAGTTCGCATTCGTGAGACCGACCCATGCCTGGCGGCCGAACATCGCGTTGGTGTACTGCTGCGCGCCGTTGTTGATATTGAAGCCGGACTCCAACTGGAAAATGGCCTTGTTGCCGCCACCGAGATCTTCCGCACCCTTCAGGCCGAAGCGGCTGCCCGCCCAGATGCCCGAGGCGAGCTTGACGTTGGAACGGCCCGGCTGGGTCTTCGCCAGATTGGTCTGGCTGCTCTGATAGACGATCGAATCGTCGACGATACCGTACAGCGTCACGCTGCTTTGCGCGAACGCCGGCGCGGCGGCTGCGAACGCGGTCGCGGCGATGACGGCGGCCTTGGTCAGTTTCAAGCCCTTCATTTTTTCTCCTCTTGCTTTGTGCGGTATGAGCGGATTCTTCGTCGTCGACGCCGAAACCGGCGCGCTATCGCGCCGCGAGCGCAACTTTTATCGCTGGCAAGTGTATGGCTTGCGGATGGAATTCGAAAGAATCGCGCGTACTGGTGTCTTTTTTTTTCACCGTGTGGTTAACCAGTATTTGCTAGCGCGCAAATATTTGGCAACCAGGCACGAAACTGACAGAAAACCAACGCACGACGGGAGCTCGCGCGCCGGCCGGCAAGCCGCGCGGCGGGTTGCCAAGAAGGAAGAAAATAGAGAACAACGAAACCAGCGCCGACAGCGAGTCGCAAGCAAACGTAAACGGGCGAGCACCCCGCTCGCCTTCGCTCCGGCCGTACTGCGCGACGAAAGAACCCTACTGCTCGATCTTCGCGCGCAGTTCCCGAGCGGTTTCCAGCAGCCCTTCGTAGCCCGAGCGGGCGTGCGAAGGCAGATCGGGATCGCCGACGAGCGTGCCGAGCGTCTCGATCAGGCTGTACAAGATGCCCTTCGCCGCGCCTGCGGCCATTCGTCCGGCGGCGACGGATTCATCGACGTGCGTGATGGCCGCATCGAAATGCTCGACATCCGGATGCGCTTCGTCGACGTTCGGGGAAAGCGGGCGCGGATCGGTCGGGTCGTCGTTCATGATGGTCTGCCTTCGTAGCTGTGCACGCTTCCTGTATAACGCCGCCGCGCGACGGCCGCAATCCGGGCCCGCCGCGCCGCAGTGTCGCGCCGCTGTGTCACCTAGGGCGCGGGCACTTCCTGCACCGGCACGATGCGATGCACGCGCCGGCCGTCGCCGGGATGCGCGCCGGCTGCGCGATGCGGCACGCCGTGCTCCATCAGAAGCGCGCGCAGTTCGTTGATGACCGGAAAGACTTCGTGATTGTGGTCCGCGCCCTGCCGGTCGTGCGCTTCCTGCTCGCGCTCGACGATCCACCGGTCTTCCTTGAAAATGCGCTCGGTGAACCACACGAGCAGCGGCCACGCGACGTCGAGCAGGCCGGAGATTTTCGGGCGGCGGATGGACAACAGGCCGAAGGTGCGGTTGGTGCGCTGCTCGGCGTCGAGCGGCACGTAGGCGATCCACAGGTCCATCACCATGGTGTCGTCTTTCGTGCGAATCTTGAGCGTCTGGTACGGATAGTCCGTGCGGATGGTCATCACGTCCTTCTGCGACGCATCCGGCTTCTCGCCGCGCTTCTGCCCGAACACGAGCGCCTCGCCGATCGGCTGCTTGCCCGCCTCGCGCGCGAAGGTGTAGTCCACTTCGATCCAGTCCTCGCCCCGGCGACGCCCGAGCGAGCGCGCCCGCATGCTGCCCATCTGCCGGCGATGCAGGAACTGATGGTTCATGTCCATCAGGTTCTCGTGCATGAACGTGTAATGGCACTTCACTTCGCGGCCGAAGCGGCGCGTCTTATAGGCCTTGTCGGTCGCGCTCACGAGCGAGGGAAACTTCGCGGCGGCGGCCCGCTGCGGGTCGCCCGTGAAGACGAAGACGAGCCCCGCTTCTTCGCGGCACGGATATGCGCGCACGCCATTGGGCAGACGCTCGCGGCCGAGATACGGAATGTCGGTGCAGCGGCCGGTGCAGTCGTAGGTCCAGCCGTGATAGCAGCAGCGAATGGACTCGCCGTCGACCACGCCCGCAGAGAGCGGCACTTGCCGATGCGCACAGCGGTCTTCGAGCGCGAACACCTTGCCCGAGTCCGTGCGCACGAGCACGATCGGGTCGCCGGCAAAGCGCACCGCGTGCGCGCGGCCGCGCTTCACTTCGCCCGACCACGCGAGCGGATACCAGTGATCGGGATGAATGTCGGTGCGGCGCAAGTCGCGCGGGGTTCCCGGCGTTTCGGTCAGAGCGCCATCCTCATCGCCTTGCGGCAACGCTGCGTGCATGTAGAACGCCTCCGGTAGAGGGAGATCAGGGTACGCGCCGTCGGAGCGGCGCAAAAACGACACGACGAACGACCTCCGCAGTCTACACGGCGACGCGCATTTCAGCGCGAGCGAAAAGCCGCATGCGGCGGCGCCTACGGCTTCGCGTCTTTCACGAACACAAGACTGAAGTTGTTCGCCGGCATTGGAACGGCTTCGGCGAGCGTGAATCGCGCGTCGTGCGCGAGCGCCTCGACGGCTTCCATGTCGCGCACGCCCCAGCGCGGGTCGGTGGCGCGCAGCTGGGCATCGAATGCTTCGTTGCTCGGCGCGGTGTGCGCCCCGTTGCGCCGATACGGCCCATACAGGTACAGTACGCCGCCCGCAGCCATCCGCTTCGCCGCGCCGCGAAAGAGCGCCTCGGCCGCCTGCCACGGCGCGATATGGATCATGTTGATGCAAACGACCGCCGCCACGTCGCCGATGCCCCAGTCGCGCTCGGTCACGTCGATGGCAAGCGGCGCGGCGAGGTTGGAGAGGCCCGCATGCGCGCGCCAGGCGGCGATGGAATCGCGCGCGGCGGCGTCCGGATCGCTCGGTTGCCAGACGATGTGCGGCAGCGCCGCCGCGCAATGCACCGCATGCTGGCCGGTGCCGCTCGCGATTTCGAGAACCGTGCCGCTTTGCGGCAGCACGCGTGCGAGCACCGTTAGAATCGCATCGCGATTGCGTTCGGCGGCGGGCGCGCGGCGGCGCACGCTGGCTTGAGTATGGGATGGAGCTTGCATCGAGCGGTGATCGCGCGGGCGGTCGATAGTTGCGAATGGTGGCATCGAGACTAAGGGCGCGCGCGCTGCGGCGTCAAGCCGTCGCGAGCGGCGAAAGCCTTGGCGCAAAACGTGCTGCCCGGGCTCTCCATCGACCGTCGCGACAGGCACGCACTCAGGCGCGGAGCATCATCAACCTGTGTATGCTCCCGATGAGCCGGCGCGCTCGCCTCTTTCGAGCGTTTGCGAAAGTCCACGCGCAGCATCGAACGCATCACGACGAAACGGCGCGCCGCAGAGCGCCCGACACGGAGCCAAACATGCAGCAGGACAGCAACCAGAACCCGGAACAACCGGCGCGCGAAGGCCCCGACGAAGAGACCATCGCGTTTGCCAACGAAGTCTTCAACGCTGCGCGCCGGGGCGATGCCGCCCTGCTCGAAGTCTGGCTCCAGAAGGGCTTGCCGCCGAACCTGCGCAACGACAAGGGCGACAGCCTCGTGATGCTCGCGAGCTATCACGGCCACGCCGACGCGGTGCGCGTGCTGCTCGAACACAACGCCGATCCCGACATGCGCAACGACAACGGCCAGACGCCGATCGCCGGGGCCGCATTCAAGGGCTTCAAGGATGTCGCCGAGACGCTGCTCGATCACGGCGCGGATGTCGAAGGCGCATCGCCCGATGGCCGCACAGCGCTGATGATCGCGGCCATGTTCAACCGCGTCGAGATTCTGGATTTGCTGATCGCTCGCGGCGCGAATCCGGACGCCCGCGATCAGGGCGGCTTGTCCGCGCGTGAAGCCGCCGCGAGAATGGGCGCGGCCGATACGGCGGCGCGCCTCGCCAAAAACGCGGACGCTGGGGACGCTGGCGACAACCCGGCGGCGCGCGGCGCATGAGCGCATCGAACGAACAGGGACGCGCGCGCGCAGCGCGTTCATCGACACCAACAAGAACTGGAAGGCGGCCCGGACACATGGAGCGTTTGTGATGGCAGGCGGTATCTCGCATCGGGGCGATGCGTCGTCGGTCGGCGCGGGCGCCTTTGCGCCGGCTCTTTCGGTCTCGATCGGGGGCGCGGCGGCGCGATTGTTCGCTCTGGTAAGCGCCCTCGTCCAATGCATTCGCGCGCTGCGGCTATCGTCGGTGCTCGTCGTGCTCGGCGCGTGCAGCCTGTCGGCCTGCGGGATTTTTCAGCAGCAGACGCCCGCGCCCATCGTCGAGCATTCGTACATTCCGGGCCCGAGCGAGACCGAAACCAACGAGCCGGAAGAACCGGCCCCGGTCGTCACCGTGCCGGAGCCCGCGTCCGCCGTGAAGCCGGCGCCCGCGCCGAAGCCGAAGCGCCGCGTCGTGAAACCGAAGCCGCCGGAGCCGGTCGTGACGCCGCCGCCGGAGCCGCCCGAGCCGCCGCCCCCGCCGCAGATCATCTCGACGCGCCTCATGCAGCACGACCAGCTTCACGGCCTGCTCGATGCCGAAGTTCAGCGTCCCGACGGCAAGGTGGTCGGCCGCGCGGTCGATCTGTACGTCGATCCGTCGGCGAAACCCAAGTTGCTGATGGTCAACCTGTCCGGTTTCATGGGCATCGGCGATCGCAAGGTCAATTTCCCGTGGACGGCGTTTCGCTTCACGCCGAATTCGAAGACCGCGCCGATCACCTTCCTGCCACCGCCGCCGCCCGTGAAGGGCAAGCCAGCGGCGGATCCGGTGCCGAAGCCGCAGCCCGTCAGCGAGGCGCCGTCGAACTTCATGCAGCTCGTTGATTCGACGGTGACGCAGAAAAACGGCGCGCGCATCGGCCGCGTGGTCGACGTGCTCGTCGATTCGCAGGCGCAACCGCAGGCGCTCGTCGTCGATCTGTCGAGCTCGCTCGCCGCGGACAAGCGCCACGTCGCGGTGAACTGGAGCGATCTGCAGGTGGTGTCGCGCAACAAGCAGCTCGCGCTGCAGATGGATTTCAACGACGCGCAACTGAAAGCCGCGCCCACCTATGCGCCCGAGCAGCCGATCAAGATCGTGTCGCCGGTCGTTCCCGCGCCGGCGTCGTCGGCGACGGCGAGCGGCGCGGCGAGCGGAGCAGCCTCGGCCAACTCCGGCGGCACGACCGCCTCGGGCGCGGTCGCGGCGCAAACGCCGTCGTCCGGCGCGCGCCCGGCCCGATAACGGAACACCACATGGATAACCGATTCACGACATGGTAATTGCACGCAGTCTGCGCGCGCTCGACTGGCTGAACTTCTTCGTCGCCAACGTGCAGACCGGCTTCGGCCCGTTCATCGCTTCGTACCTTGCGG
The DNA here is from genome assembly GCF_023631445.1 of Caballeronia sp. GAWG1-5s-s. Taxonomy (NCBI): domain Bacteria; kingdom Pseudomonadati; phylum Pseudomonadota; class Betaproteobacteria; order Burkholderiales; family Burkholderiaceae; genus Caballeronia; species Caballeronia sp. GAWG1-5s-s. Next base: position 18,951 of record NZ_JALQDC010000005.1, read on the forward strand.
CCAACAAGTGGACGCAGGGCGAGATCGGCCTGATGCTGTCCGTCGGCACGATCAGCGCGATGGCGAGCCAGCTTCCCGCGGGCGCGCTCGTCGACGCCATGCGCAACAAAAAGTTTGCGGCTCTTTCGGCGATCGTCGCGATCATCGCGAGCGCGCTCTTGCTGGCCGCGAGTCCGACGTTCGTCCCCGTGTTCGCGGCGGAAGTGCTGCACGGCTTCGCGAGCTGCATGCTGGTCCCGGCGATGGCCGCGATCTCGCTCGCGCTTGTCTCGCGCGCCGATCTCGGCGACCGGCTCGGGCGCAATGCGCGCTGGGCGTCGATCGGCAGCGCGCTGACGGCGGCGCTGATGGGCGCGTTCGGCGAGTATCTGTCGCTGCGCTCGGTGTTCTTCCTGACGGCGGCGCTCGCGCTGCCCGCCATCTTCGCGCTGCGGATGATTCACTACGAACCGCTGCCCGCGGTGCCGCGCGCCCCGCCGGGTAAGCCGAAGCTGACTCCCGAGGGTGAAGAGCGCGAATCACTGCGCGAACTGCTGAAGGACAAGCGCCTGCTGATCTTCGCCGCGTGCGTCGTGCTGTTCCACCTTTCGAACGCGGCGATGTTGAATCTCGCCGCCGGCGAGGTCACCGCGCACATGGGCGACAACGTTCAACTCGTGATCGCGGCGTGCATCATCGTGCCGCAGTTCATCGTGGCGGCCCTTTCGCCTTGGGTCGGACGGCAGGCGCAGAAGTGGGGACGCCGTCCAGTCTTGATTCTCGGCTTCTGTGCGTTGCCGGTGCGCGCGCTGCTGTTTGCGGGCGTCAGCAGTCCGTATCTGCTCGTGCCGGTGCAGATGCTCGACGGCATCAGCGCGGCCGTGTTCGGCGTGATGCTGCCGCTCATTGCCGCCGATGTCGCCGGCGGACGCGGCCACTACAACCTCACCATCGGCTTTTTCGGCCTCGCGGCGGGCGTCGGCGCGACGCTTTCGACGGCGGCGGCCGGGTTTGCCGCCGACCGCTTCGGCACGGCGATGAGCTTCTTCGGGCTGGCGGCGGCGGGCGCGATCGCGGTCGCGCTCGTCTGGCTCGCGATGCCGGAGACGCGGGGGGCTGGGGTCGCGGCGAAGAATGTGCAGAAGCCGCCGGTGGAGGCTTGAGGCGTGGGGCGGGCGTGATTTGTGACAGGGGCGGTCTTCGTTGTATGACGCGCTGGCATTCAGAATGCGATCGAGGCGACGCCGCGATTGCGCCGGAATTGAAAATTCAGTAAGCCGGCAATTTCGGGTGACTTGAGAACGCTGGAGAACGTCGGCACCACTTCCCCCGCCGTCCCATCGCTATGCATTGCGCTTTGGGCTGTTGCATGCGGTGTCGTGCATTCATAATGCCGTCGCAACGTGCATCCGAGACGCGACTGGCGGGTTATGCCGGCGGCTCCAGGTCGCACACAACGCTATCTCCGCTCGCTCACCGTCGGTTGAACGTGCATCGGGTTGTAGCGATGCATCGCGCGTTGGCATTCATAATGCCAACGCGTAGTAAGCGAAACCGCGGCGGGCTCCGTTATGCCAGCAGCTACAGCTCGCCCGACAGTGTTACTCGTCAACTTGCTGATCATCGGTTCAACATGCACGGCGCGCCCAGCCTCGCGCGTCGGCATTCATAGTGCCGTCGAGCTCCACAGGGAACGTGACGGCGTGGTTATGTCGGCGGCTCCAGGTCGCCCACAACGGCTACATCAACACACCCTCGGCTAACTGCGCATCTAGTGCAGCGCAGCGTTGGAGCGTTGGCATTCATAATGCCGTCGCCAAATACGTAAAGACGCGGCGGGCTCGATTGTGCGAGCGGCACCAGTCGCCGGACGAAGCTAAGCTCAACTCGCGCACCATCGGTCGAACCTGCCTGGCGCGCCCCTGCGTCACGCGTCGGCACTCAAAATGCGGTCGCGTCTTAGATGCAGCCGCGGCCATCGCCCTCACCCCAGCGGCTTCAAATCACCCAACAACGTCGGCACAAGCTCGCTCACCGTCGGATGAATATGCATCGCGCGTTGCAGCGTGGTGTACGGCGCGTCCGCATTCATGATGTCGACGAACGTATGAATCACTTCGTCACCCTCAATGCCGAAAATCGCCGCGCCGAGAATGCGCTTCGTCTTCGCATCGACGAGCGCTTTCATGAAACCGTCCGTCTCGCCGCGTTCCCGCGCCCGGCCGACGCGCGACATCGGCATCGTCGCGATCAGCGCATCGCGGCCGTCTCGCCGCACGTCCTCCTCGCTCATGCCGACGCGGGCGAACGGCGGATCGACGAACACCGCGTACGTCATGATGCGCGTATCCACACTGCGCGATTGGCCATCGAGCAGATTGGCCGCGACGATCTCATAGTCGTTCCACGACGTATGCGTGAATGCGCCACGCCCGTTCACGTCGCCGATAGCCCAGACGCCATCCACTTTCGTGCGCAGCTGACCGTCCACGTCGATCAGGCCGTGCCGGTTTACGTCGATGCCGGCCTTGTCGAGTCCGAGATCGTCGGTATTCGGCGTGCGTCCCGTCGCAAAGAGAAGATGCGACGCGTCGATGGATTCGTCGCGCAGCGAAATCCGCACGCCGTCGTTCCTCCGTTCGACGCGCTGCGGCTCTGCGCCGAAGCGAAATTCGATGCCCTCGCGCACGAGCACGTCCTGGATCGCGCGAGCGATATCGGCGTCCTCGCGCGTGAGGATACGCTCGCCGCGCACGAGCAGCGTGACGCGGCTGCCGAAGCGCCGGAACATCTGCCCGAACTCCAGCGCGATATAGCTCGCGCCGACGATCACGAGATGCTCGGGCACGTGCGTCAGTTCGAGGACGTTCGAATTGGTGAGATAGGGCACGCTGTCGAGCCCGTCGATGGCCGGCACCGCGGCGCGCGTGCCGGTGTTGATGAAGATCATGCCGGCGTCGATGTCGTGCGATTCACCGTCGCCGCCTACGATAGAGAGCGCATGCGGACCGGTGAAGCGCGCGTGTCCTTTGAATACCGTCACATTCGGCGTTTCATGGAGCCATTGCTCGATGCCGTTGCGCGACGCGCCGATCACTTCGTCCTTGCGCGCCTTCACGCGCGCCATGTCGACCGTAATGGGTCCGCCGATATTCACGCCGTATTTCGCGGCGGTGCGCGCCACGTGCGCCGCGCGCGCGCTCGCGACATAGGTTTTGGTCGGCGTGCAGCCGAAGTTCACGCAGGTCCCGCCGAAAAGATGCCGCTCGATGACGGCGGTGCGCTTGCCGTTTTGCGCGAGTCGCACGGCAAGCGGCGAGCCGCCCTGCCCTGTGCCGATGACGACTGCATCGAAGTGCTGTGACATGCTGAGCCTCCCTGACCGTTGTGCGCGACGCAAACACGAAGACGACGAAGACGAAGATGAGCCGATGGCGATGCCCGGCCATCTTACGCCGAACGCCGCCCACGGGCATGCTCCGTGCTCGCCCCACCCCATTGGCCTTTCGCCCGGCTCGAACCGACTCACCGCTTCAAGGCTTTCATGACCGAGACGATCTGGTTTCTCGTCGTCGGCGGCGTGCTCATTCTGATGGCGCTCGCCAGTTCGACGTTCAAACGCCTTCCGATCAGCACCGCCATGTGCTATCTGGCCATCGGCTTCCTGCTCGGGCCCGGCGTCGCGAATCTGCTGCACGTCCAGCTCGACGGCGACACGGCCGTCCTGCGCCTCATCACCGAAGTCGGCATGCTGGTGTCGCTCTTCGCCATCGGGCTGCGCCTGCGCGTGCCGCCCACCGACCGCCGCTGGCTGCTGCCGCTGCGTCTGGGCTTCGTCGCGATGGTGCTGACCATCGGCGTGCTCACGCTGCTATGCACGTATGGGCTCGGCATGTCGTGGGGCGCGTCGCTGCTGCTGTCCGCGATGCTCGCGCCGACCGATCCCGTTCTCGCGCACGACGTTCAGGTCGAAGCCCCCGGCGACACGGATCTGCTGCGCTTCTCGCTGACCGCCGAAGGCGGCCTGAACGACGGCATCGCGCTACCGTTCGCGCTGCTCGGCATTGCAGTGTGCCGCTTCGAAGCATCGCCGCACGATGCGTTGCAGTGGAGCTTCGTCCTGCAGGCCGTATGGGGCACGCTCGCGGCGCTTGGAAGCGGCTGGCTGCTCGGCGAACTGACGGTGCGCGTGGTGGGCTACTTGCGCACGCGCCACGGCGAAGCGCTGGGCTCGGAAGGCTTCTATGCGCTCGGTTTGATCGCGCTGTCGTACGGCGTCGCCGAGTTGCTGCATTCGTATTCGTTCCTCGCCGTGTTCGCGGCAGGACTTGCGATGCGGCGCGTCGAGCATCGCGAAAGCGGCGACAAGGGCGCGCGGGAAGCCGTCGGCACCGTGGATGTCGGGGACCTCAGCGCGACCGCAGCCGATCCCGACCGCGCGTACGCGTTCATGGCTGAGCGCGTGCACGGCTTCACGATCGAACTGGAACGCATCGCCGAAGTGGCGATCATGCTGCTCGTCGGCTCCGTGCTCGCGACGATGTGGCGCGATATCTTCACGTGGCGCGCGGTCATCATCATCGGCGGGCTTTTTCTCGTGATACGGCCGCTGGCGGTGCAGGCGTCACTCGTCGGCTCGTGCGCGTCGCGCGGGCAGCGGCTATTGATGAGCTGGTTCGGCATCCGCGGAGTCGGATCGTTCTACTATCTGCTTTACGCGATCGAGCACGCTCCGAAGCAGGTCGCCGCCCCGCTCACGCCGATCATCATCGCGGCGATAACGGCGTCGGTCATCGTGCATGGCGTGACATCGACGCCGCTGATGAACCGCTATCAGCGCGCGCGTGACGACGATTGAATACAAGATACGATCCCATGAAGCACTTGCTTTTCTTTTGCGGCCACGCGGGAACCGGCAAGACGACGCTTGCGAAGCGCCTGTTCGCGCCGCTGATGCGCGAAACGGGCGAGCCGTTCTGTCTGCTCGACAAAGACACGCTCTACGGCGCGTACAGCGCGGCGGCCATCGGCGCGCTGACGGGCGATCCGCAGGACCGCGACAGCCCGCTCTTCATCAAGCATCTGCGCGACCCGGAGTATCGAAGTCTCGTCGATACGGCCGCGGAAAATCTGGCCCTCGGCGTGAGCGTGGTCGTGGTCGCGCCGCTATCGCGTGAAGTGCGCGAGCGGCGGCTCTTCGATCGCGCATGGCTCGGCATCGACGACGATGTGACGATTCGCGTCGTGTGGGTGCATGTCGGAGAGGACGTCGCGCGCGAGCGCATTGCCGCGCGGGCGGATCCGAATGATGCATACAAACTAGCGCACTGGGAGGACTACCGGCAGCGCCTTTTCCTTCCCGACGATGCGCTCGCCGCCGATCTGCTGATGTTCGACAACACGGCCTCGACTGCGGACGACGAGGCGCGTCTGCTGGCGCGCCTCGTGGCTCACACATGAGCGAGTGTGCTATGCGACCGCGAGGCGGCGCGTCGTCTCCAGCGCGTTCGCCCCTTCGTAGAGCTTGCCGAAGCGGTTCGCGAGGAATGCATCCAGCGGAACCTGCTCCTGCCGCACGAAGCCACTCTGCGGCAAGACGCCTTCGCGAAACAGATCCAGCTCGGCGCACACGGCGCCCGCCGTCGTGATCTGAATCGCGCTCATTGGCATACCGCATACATCCTTCGCGACGATCTTGCGCGTGAAGACCTGCTGGACCAGTTGATCGCTGCCGCCGCGCATGCCCGTCACCGTGACGAAGATCAGCACCACGTCCTGCGCCGTCGAGGGGACCGCGCGCTTAAGTATCGCCTTGAGGCCGTCGCGGTCGGTGGACATGCGCAGGTCGTCGAGCAGGAACTTCATCAGGTCGCGATGCCCCGGATAGCGCACCGACTTGTAATCCAGCGTCTCGACTCTTCCCGCAAGCGTTTCGCACAAGGTCCCGAGTCCGCCCGACGTGTTGAACGCTTCGTACTCGATGCCGTCCAGCGAGAAATGTTCGACGCCTTCCAGCGGCTGCACCCATTGCGTGCGGCCTTCGCGCACTGCTTCGCACGGCTGGCAATACTCGTTGATGAGGCCGTCGATGCTCCACGTCAGGTTGTACTTCAACGCGTTGGTTGGGAACTGCGGCAGCGCGCCGACGCGCATCTTCACTTCGCGCAAGTTGTCGAGCCGTCCGGCGAGATCGTGCGCGACGATGCCGATGAAACCCGGCGCGAGCCCGCATTGCGGCATGAATGCAGTATGCGATCCGTCGGCGATGGCGCGAATCGCATGCGTCGCGCGCACGTCCTCGGTCAGATCGAAGTAGTGGACGCCCGCCGACTTTGCCGCGGATGCCACGCCGATCGCGAGGTAATACGGCAGCGCGTTGACGAGCGCATCGAAACCGCCGAGCGCGTGACGCAAGGCCGGCGTATCGGCCGAATCGACGCGGCGCGTCGCGATGCCCTGCGCGTCGAGTTGCGCGAGCGCGTGTTCGTCGCGATCGAAAGCGACGACCTCGAAGTCGCCCGTTTCACGCAGCAGATGCGCAATGCTTTGACCGATCAATCCTGCGCCGACGAGTGCCACTTTCATCTTTGTCTCCTTGTTGGGGCATGAACGCCTCAGTGTAGGAGCCCGTGAATATTGATCCTAGACTCAAAATGATGCGAAACGGCGACGGTTTTCGTCATTTAGACGACCGTTCGATGCGATATGTACTTTGCATGCCTTAGCCGGTGCGGTCGATCTTGCGTGCCAGAATGATCGATGTCGTCGTCCGCTCGACGCCTTCAAGCGCGCCGATCTCGTCCAGCATGTCGTTGAGACGGTCGGGGGAGTCGGCGCGAAGCCACGCAACGTAATCGAATTCGCCGCTCACCGCGCACAGCAGTTGGACTTCGGGCATGCGCGCGAGACGCTTCTGCACGTCGCGGCCGTACTTCGGCGCGAGCTTGATGCCGACGTACGCCTGAATGCTCGCGTCGAGCACGTCCTGCCCGAGTCGCACGCCGTAGCCCGCGATCACGTTGTTCTTCTCCAGCCGCGCGATGCGGGCAATGACCGTCGTGCGCGCGACGCCCAGTTGCCGCGCGAGATTCGCGACGCTGTCGCGGGCATTGGTCTGCAAGAGCGCGACCAGATTGCGGTCGATGTCATCGAGTTGATCGAGGCGCGGTGGTCTCATGTCGTCATCCCCTTCGCTTGGCTTTGCATGGCTTTGTTTGGCATTCTTTATTCGATGTGCATTTTTCCAGAGACGTATCGAATGTAAGCAGTTGTGGCAATGCAGGCGGATTGTCGCTCATTCGTGATACTAATATCGGGCGATGGCGTCATTCTCGCGGTCGAGCCGGCCCTACTGTTGGACGGGGCCCGGCCACGCGGCTCGCCACTTTTCCATTGATCGAAAGGCTTACGAATGAAAAAAACACTCGTCGCACTGGCGGCATCCTGCGCCGTCACGGCGGTCTTCGCACAATCGTCGGCGCCTGCGGCAAGCGCATCCGCTCCTGCCGTCGCCGCCCAACCCGCGTCGGCGGCCGCGCCGGCAGGTTCGAAGCGCGAAGCGCGCGTTGAAGAACGCATCGCCCAATTGCATTCGAGTTTAAAGATCACGTCCGCGCAGGAAGCACAGTGGGCGCCCTTCGCCGACGCCATGCGTGAAAACGCCCGCACGATGGCGGACCTGTATCGCCAACGCATCGCGCAACGCGACACCATGTCCGCGCTGGACGACATGAAGCAGTATCAGCAAATCACCCAAGCCAATGCGGACGGCACGAAGCGTCTGGTCGACGCATTCGAACCGCTGTACGCGAGCCTCTCGCCCGAACAGAAGAAGCTCGCCGATACGAGCTTCCGTCAGGAAGGCGAACACCACGGTCGTCGTGAACATGGGTCGCGGCATCCGCGCGCATCCGGTGCGGACGCTGCATCGACGACGAAGCCCTAAGTAAGCGGCGATTGTCCCGGAACGAGAGGCCCGCATTTCATCGATGCGGGCCTTTTCGCATTCTGCATGCGGCATGATGCGCGCGGCGTGATGGATGCAAAATACCGCAATAGCCGTTAGCATCGCGGTCTTCACCTCGTCTTCATGTCTTCATCTTTCCCATGCTCGAACTCGCCCAACCCGACCTTTCCGTCGATCCTCTCGCGCGCCGCGTCGTAAAGAATGAGGCCGTTACCGTCGAATTCGCGGCTGCCGCCGGTGAACTGATGAGTCTCGAAGGACCGAACCGCTATGTGGCGGGCGACGCCATCGTGACGAGCGCATCGGGCGAACGCTGGGTCGTGTCGCGCGAACGTTTCGACGCGAAGTACGCGCCTGAAGGCGGCATCGTGCATGGCGAGCCGGGCACGTATCGGAACCGGCCGAGCGTCGTGCTCGCGAAGCAGATGCAGGAGCCGTTCAGCATCGCGCGCTCCGCTGCGGGCGACGTGCTGATAGGCGAGCCCGGCGACTGGGTAATGCAGTATGCACCGGGCGATTATGGCGTGGTCAAGGCGGCGCGATTCGCGAAGGTGTATCGCGACGCTTGAGCTTCTCGACTGAAGCGCTTCTGAAGAGGCGTGAACGCCTCGGCATCTGCAAGTGCCCCTCTATCCCAAGTGCCGATCAACGCGCGCGAACGGCTTGCGCCTTCAACGCTGCAAGCGCCATACGTTCAACGCACAGACGAAATCCATACGCCTCGATGGCGTGAAGGTGCCTTTTCCGCTCGAACTGCTTCGAGCGGCTTCAACACTCTCAATCTTCACGCGCAGCCCTGAGTGCGCTCAAGCAAAGTCATCGCTCATTTCGATCTCGACCTCGCGCGGCACGGCCTCCCCGTTCGCATAACGTTCTTCGAGCGAGCCAAGCGTCGCCTCGACATAGGCCCGCAGCACCGCGTAACTGCGCGCCTGCAAGCGCGGCGGCAGCGCGCGGTATCGCGCGAGCGCGCCAGGATCGAAGCGCACGTCGATGGTGATGCGTCGCGCCGTCGAGCCGAACCGCATCGCGATGTAGTGAATCATTAGCGAAGTACGGCCGTTGTCGTCGATGCGCTCGGCGAACTGCGTCTGCTCGGGGAAGAGATCGCTGATCGCGTGCGCGAGCATGTCGATATCCGCGCTCGCGCAGTCGTATTGGTAGTCGTCCATTCGGTTTCGGTCGTTAGTGGTGGCGGGCGGCGGGAGACGTTGAATTGTCGGCTTTGGCGGCGCGGCGATAGTAGCGCACGAGCGCGAGCGCGACGATCACGCCCAGCACGAGATACACCGCATCCGCCGCGACGAGCGGAATCATGCGCGCCTGAAACAGCGCTGCGGGCAGCCCGACGAGCGCATGAGCGGCGATCAGCACGCCAAGAGCAGCGCGCGAGCGCTCGCGCAGCAGTTGCCACATGAGCGCCGAGAAGCCGAGCTGGAAGACGAATGCACTCGCGCGCTCGACCAGAAAGATGCCCGCCGACACCGGCGACAAGCTCATGAGGATCATGTGAATGCGCGCGAGGGCGTCGAGCGGCGCGCTTTCGAAATGGGCGTCGAGCGTGCCGTTATTCGCGAGGATTGCATACAAGATCCACTGCGCCTGCACCAGCGCGCCGACGATCCAGGCTTCCGCTCCGCCGTGACCGATGCCGTAGCCGAGCGCCGGGCCGTGTCGTTCGAGCGCACCGGGCTCGCGCCGGATCAGCCACTTCATGCCGGCGAAGCGCCCCGCTTCCTCGCATACGCCCGCCGCGAGCGCGCCGTACACGACGAACACCACAGGATTCGACAACCAATGCGACGTCACCGCATTGCCGAGCACGAAGCCGTGCAGCGCGCGCTCGATGACCATCGCAAAGAGCGCGAAGACCGCGATGCCGAGAATCGGCTCGCGCGGCACCAATGCAAAACGCGTGCGCAGCTTTCGGTACAACACGACGGGCATGGCCGCGACGACGAGCGTCACGAATACGAGGCCCGCCAGCGTCGGGATGCTGACCATTCAGGTTCCTTCAGAGTCCGTGGGTCGCCGGCTGTTGCGTGACGCCGGCCGAGCGCTGCGTCGAGGACCGCACGATGAGTTCACCCGGCAGCAGGCACTCACGCGCCGGCATCAACGCACCGCCGAGCCGCTCGTGCAGAAACTCGACCGCGCGCCGGCCGATGTCGTAGGTCGGCTGACGAACCGCCGTCATGCCCGCGAGTTCCGCCCATTCCGAATCGTCGATGGCGAGCAGCGCGACGCTCGCCTGCCAGTTTGGGCCGTGCCGCTCCTTCAGGTGCACGGCGACGCGCAGCGCAACTGGCCCGTTCGCCGCGAAAAGCGCCACGCGCTTGCCGGCCGAGCGCGCGGTATCGACACGCCGGTCCATTTCGGCGAGCGCGGATGCGGCATCCGAGAGATCGAGCACGAGCGTGGAACCGCTTGCGCCGAGCGTCGCGACGGTCTCGCGAAACGCGGCTTCGCGCAAGCGTCGGGAACTCACGTGCGTCACCGGCTGCACGATGAAGAGCAACTCGTCGAAGCCTTCATCGACGAGATGACGCGTGGCGAGCGCCACGGCGGCAGGATTGTCGAGACCGACCATATCGGTGACGATGCCCTCGACCGTGCGGTCCACGAGCACGACCGGAATGCCGCCTTGCGTGAAGCCCTGCAGCAGTTCTTCCTTCACGCCGAGCGCGTTGACGATCACGCCTTCCACGCGGTAGGTGGTGAGCAGTTGCAGATAACGCCGCTCCATGTCGACCTCGTTCGCGGCATGGCAGATGAGCGGCATGTAGCCGAGCGCATGGCAAGCGGCCTCGACACCTTGCAGCACTTCGACCGAATAGGGATTGGTGAGGTCCGCGAGCAACATGCCGATCAACCGGTTGCGCCCGCGTTTCAGGCCGCGCGCCATCTGGTTCGGCCGATAGTCGAGCTTCGCGATGGCCGCTTCGATGCGCTCACGTAGTTCGAGCGAGAGCACGCCCGTCTCGCCGTTCAGATAACGCGAAATGCTGGTCTTGCCGGTGCCGGCCTCGCGTGCGACGTCGGTGATCGTCGCGCGTCGCGCGGCGAAAGTCAGCGGGCGAAGAGTCTGCTTGTTGGGATCGTCGGACATGATGTGTCGTGAGGACTGGCTCGTGCTCGTCGAGCGCCGATGCGCGTTGCATACAAAATGCGAGGCGGTGCAAGCGTGCCGCCCAAGCGCATGTTATCGCATGCGACGCGCCGATCCCATCGCGGTTAGCGCATCCGCACTTCGCGATTGACGATGTTTTCGGTGAGCGTGCCGTCGAGCGCGCCGATCAGATTCTCCGCGGCATTGCGGTTCATTGCATGCCGCGTTTCGTGCGTGGCCGAGCCGATGTGCGGCAGCGCGACGACGTTCTTCATCGAGAGAAGCGGCGAATCGGCTGGCAATGGCTCCTGCTGAAACACATCGAGACCGGCGGCGCGGATCGTGCCGTTTTTCAGGGCTTCGATGAGCGCGTCTTCGTCGACGGTCGGCCCGCGTGACGCATTGATGAGAATCGCGCTCGGCTTCATCTTCTTCAACTCGTTCGCGCCGATCAGACCGCGCGTTTCGGGCGTGAGCGGCACTTGCAGACACACGAAATCGGACTGCGCAAGCAGTTCGTCGAGCGGAACGCGCTTCGCGCCATACTGCTGCTCGGCTTGCTCGTTGGGCTGCCTGTTCGTATAGAGCACGTTCATGCGAAAGCCGAGTGCCGCGCGCCGCGCGACTGCCCCGCCGATGCGCCCGAGCCCGACGATACCGAGCGTCTTGCCCTGCACGTCGACGCCGAAGCATGCTTCGCCGATGCTTCCCTTCCAGTTGCCTTCCTTCACCCATTCGGCGAGTTCGACGACGCGGCGCGCGCTCGCAAGAATCAGCGCGAAGACCGTATCGGCGGTGGATTCGGTCAGCACGTCGGGCGTGTGCGTCAGGACGATGCCGCGACGCGTCAGGTCGTCGACGTCGAAGTTGTCGAAGCCCACCGATACGGTCGATAACGCCTTCAGGCGCGTCGCGCCTTCGAGCATATCGGGCGTGATCTTCACGCTTGCGCCGATGGCGCCGTCGGCGTCCTTGAGCGCCGCTACGAACGCGGCGTGGTCCTTCGGATCGACGTTGACGACTTCCGCGTGCGTGCGAAGGTACGCTTCCACGTCGGGTGGTAGGGGCTTGTAGGCTACGATCTTTTTCTGGGTCATGGTCGGAATTTGGGTTGCGCCCTGTGAGCGATGAATTCTCTTTGCGGTTCTTGCTTCAGCTTAACGTGTCAATTAATCCGTTGTGCGATTCAACGCCAACATACCGACGAAGCCAGTCGCACGAAACCGCATACATCAAGACCGCAATACCCCCGAAGCCGGAACGGCCGCCTGAGGCTTGACAGCCAACGTGAACCAAACAGAAAGCAAGAGCGCAACGCTCATGAACACGTACGAGGCCGCCGGCGACCCGGTCGCCCCATTCAGATAACCGACCACGTAGGAACCCACGAAGGAGCCCAGCGCGCCCATGCTATTGATGAGCGCCATCGCTCCGCCTGCGACGTTCTTCGGCAGCAACTCGGGCACGATCGCAAAGAAAGGCCCGTACGGCGCATACATGGCGGCACCGGCAATCACGAGCAAAGTGTACGAAGCCCAGAAGTTAGTTGTCCCAAGCAGATACGAACCCGCGAACGCCACCGCGCCGATCAACAGGAAGGGCCACACGAACGCCTTGCGCGCCTGCAGCTTGTCGGATGCCCACGAGGCCAGCAGCATCGCAATGGTGGCCGCGAGATAAGGCACCGACGAAAGCCATCCCGTCTCGACCATGCCGAGCGTCGAGCCGCTCTTCAGAATCGACGGAAGCCACAGCACGAAGCCATACACGCCGATGCTCCAGCAGAAATACTGCGCGCACAACTTCATGACCGCGGGCGATTTGAAGGCTTCGCGATAGTTCTTCACCGGCTTGATCGCGGCCTGCTCCGCGCGCAGCGTCGCATCGAGATCGCGCTTCTCTTGATCCGAAAGCCAGCTCACCTGCGCGGGCTTGTCCTTGACGATGAACCACCAGATCACCGCCCACACGATCGCCGGAAGACCTTCGGCGACGAACATGTGACGCCAGCCGAACGAATTCACGAGATAGCCGGATACGACCGACATCCACAGCACCGTCACCGGATTGCCGAGAATGAGGAACGTATTGGCGCGCGATCGCTCGGACTTCGTGAACCAGTTAGCGATGAAGACGAGCATCGCGGGCATCACTGCCGCTTCGACGATACCGAGCACGAAGCGAATCGCCATCAACGACGGAATGTTGCTGACCATGCCGGTCGCCGCTGCGCATCCGCCCCACAGCACGAGGCTCCAGAACACGAGCTTTTTGACGCTACGGCGTTCCGCGTAGATCGCGCCCGGAATCTGGAAGAAGAAATAGCCGAGGAAAAAGAGCGCGCCGATCAGCGACGACAGTCCCTTGCTGATCCCGAGGTCCTGATTGATGCCGGCGGCCGAAGCGAAGCCGTAGTTCGCGCGGTCGAGATACGCAAGACTGTACGTGATGAAGACGATCGGCATGATCGTCCACCAGCGGCGCACGGCGAGCTTGGGTGTCGAGGATGTGTGCATGTTGTCTCCGAACGCTGAGTGTCGGGTGTTTAGGGCGAGGTCGTGATCGAGCTCGCCTCGGTGTCGTCTCGCGATGTCAGACGATGATCGCGGCTTGGGCCGTCTTGTCGTTCTTGTCGTTCTTGTCGTTGTGATCCTGTGATTCGAGCGCATCGAGCGCCTCGCGCGTCGGCAGGCCTTCGCTGTCGCCGATCACCTGAATCGCCAATGCGCCGATGCGATTGCCGCGCGCGATTGCATCGCGCACGCTGCGCCCTTCGAGCAGCGCGCTGACGACGCCGACTGCGAAGCCATCCCCAGCGCCGACGGTATCGACCACGTTAGCGACCGGCACGCCGGCAACGACGCCGGAGTCGCCATCGGCGGTGCGGAAGTATGCGCCGTCTGCGCCGAGCTTGACGACCACGCCTTTCGCGCCGCGATCGAGATAGAACGCCGCGATGTCCTCGGGCGCGGCATAACCGGTAAGCACGAGGCCCTCGCTCACGCCGGGCAGAACCCAGTCGGCGAGCGCGGCGAGCGCGTTCAGCGACTCGGCCATCGCTTCCCGAGACGGCCATAACGTCGGGCGCAGGTTCGGATCGAAGGAGATCGACTTGCCTGCGGCACGCATTTCGCGGGCCATATGGAACGCGAGTTCACGCGAGCTTGCCGAGATCGCCGGCGCGACGCCCGTGAGGTGCAGGTGACGCGCGCCGAGCACGTAGTCGGCGACGTAATCGTCCACCGAAAGATGGCTTGCCGCCGAGCCCTTGCGAAAATACTCGACTGCCGGATCGCTGCCGTCGTCGCATTTACCCTTCAGCTGAAAGCCTGTCGGATAGCGTTCGTCGATGCTCACGCAGCGCGCGTCGATGCCTTCCGCCGCGAGCACGTCGAGCACGTAGCGGCCGAACGAATCGCGGCCGACGCGGCTCATCCAGCCGACCTTAAAGCCGAGCCGCGACAAGCCGATGGCGACATTAAGATCCGCCCCGGCGACGCGCTTCGTGAAGTGGCCGACCGACGCGAGATCACCCGTTTCCGCGGCGACGAACATCGTCATCGCTTCGCCGTAGGTGACGACATCCAGAGCTTCGTGCTCAACCTGCATGTTCGATCCTTGTCTTTTGCGTACAGAATTCAAATCAGAACGCCGCGATGCGCGCCACCTGAGTCGCCGCGTCGGCTTCGTCGCGGAACGGAAATTCGATGCCGCGTGGCGCATCGGACGGCAAATGGGCGAGAAGCGCGGCGAACTGCGTGTCGTCATGGTCCGGGGCGACGGCGAAGCGCCGCGCGCCCTCGCCTTGCGTCGCCTTGCAATGGATATAGCCGACGTGCTGCCCGAGCCGCCTGGCGGCGTCGAGCGGATCGACGTCGGCCCAGCGCCAGTTGCCGGTATCGAAAGTCATTGCAAGATTGCTCTCGGCCGGCAGCGCGGCAAATAGCATTTCGAATGCATTCGGCAAACCGCCCGCCCGCAATTGACCGTTCTCGACCAACACCCGGGCCGGAGAGCCGTCGGTGGCGCGTGTGAGCGCCTCCAGCGTCGCGGAATCCGTCGCCACGCCGCGCTCGTCGCCGCCTAGTTGCAGCTTGACGATGCGCGCATCCAATGCTCGCGCTTCATCGATTGCGAGCGCAAGCGCTTCATGGTCGAGCGAGCCGTCAGCAGAAAATAGCGCGGCAGGCGTCGAATGCACGGCCCATAAACCAGCGGCCCGGATGCGCTCGCCGAGCCGCGTGAGTGCGTCCAGGCTGGCGTCTTCGCACAGTTCGCGACGCACCTCGAAACCGTCCGCGCCCGAGAGCGACGCCTTCTCCGCCCACGCGGCATGACCGTCGCGGCGAATCGCATCGACGCCGAACGCGCTCGCGACGATCACGACTTCGGTTCTGGCGCTGCTGCTCGACTGTCTCATGGAACCGGTTCCAATATCGCATTCAAAAAAGACGCCGAAGCGCCTGACTGAGTTCGGATACTGCGCCCTGACGAGGCGCTCGCGCCATAGTGGAATTCCCTAGCCGATCGCGGCGCGGTCTTCGCAGATCTCGAGAAATCGCGCCGCTGCGCGCGACGGCGCGGCTGCATGTGGCAGCAAAATCGAGAAACGCCGCATGAGCGGCTCGGGCGCGATATGCAGACGCCGCAGCGCATCGTCCTCGTGACGGATGGACATCGCCGAGACGAAGCCGATGCCCATGCCCGCCCGCACCGCTTCCTTCACGCCCTCCACGCCTGCGATCTCGAGCGCGACGCGCATCTCCACCCCAGCTTCGGCGAACGCCCGCTCGACGATCTGGCGCACGCCCGAACCGCGCTCGCGCAAAACCAGCGGATGCCCGCCGATGACCTCCAGCGTCGCCCCGACACGGCCGTCGGCAAGCGGATGCCCGCCGCGCACGATGGCCACGATTTCGTCGTCGAGCCAAGGCGTCACGCCCGCCGTTGGCGGCAGCCCAAGGCCGGCCGGTCCCTCGATGATCGCGACATCGAGCGAGCCGAGCGCCGCGACGATTTCCGCCGTGTTCCCGTCGATGGTCGTGACGACGACGTCCGGGTAGCGTTGGCGAAACGCCGCGATCAGGTATGGCAGCAGATAACTCGCGGGCGTCGTGCTCGCGCCGATGCGCAACGTGCCGCTTTCCAGCCCGCGCATCGCGTCGCGCAGCGCGTGCGCTTGCTGGTACGCCTCTCGCAAGCGCGTCGCGTAGCCGAGCAGCCCTTCGCCAGCAGGCGTGAGTCGGATGCCGCGTCCGTCTCGCTGATACAGCGGTTCACCGAATTCTTCATTCAGTAAACGGAGTTGGCCCGACACGGCGGGCTGCGAAAGATGCAATGCAACCGCCGCCCGGCTGATATTGCCGTGCTCCGCTACAGTGGCGAAGGTTATCAACTGGTCGGGGGTCATGGCGTGCAAGTATCGTGATAGCTGATATTTGGCATTCTAAATCACGATTTCTCATATGCATATATCCGAACTAGGATAGCGGCATCGCTTAAATGCTCATCGAAGGACGCCGTATATGTCCACCGCCCCCGCCTCGCTTGCCTCCGGTTCGTCCACCCGTGGTCAACTCAACGGCATCCTGTTCGTCGCGCTGTTCGCCGCTGCGGTCACGCGGCTATCCGCGCTTCCTGCCATCGCCGGGCTCGGGATCAGCCCGCTGATCGTCGGAATCGTGGCGGGCGCGCTCTACGGCAATGCGCTCAAGGACGGCATGCCGCAAAGCTGGGCCGCCGGCGTCAACTTCTCGGCGCGCAAGCTCCTGCGCATCGCGGTGGCATTCTTTGGACTGCGCGTAAGTCTTCAGGAGATCGCGCAAGTCGGCCTGCCGGGCTTCGCCGTATCGGCGCTCGTCGTCGTGAGCACGCTCGTTATCGGCACGTGGGTCGGCATGAAGCTCATGAAGCTCGACCGCGATACGGCGCTCCTCACGGCGGCCGGCAGCGCGATCTGCGGCGCGGCGGCCGTGCTCGCGTTCGAATCGACGCTGCAATCCAAGCCGCACAAGAGCGCGATGGCGGTCGGAAGCGTCGTGCTGTTCGGCACGCTCTCGATGTTCCTTTATCCGATCGCGATGCACGCGGGATGGCTGCACCTCGATACGCTCGGCGCGGGGCTTTTCTTTGGCGGCACGATCCACGAAGTCGCGCAGGTCGTCGGCGCGGCGAGCAACGTGAGCCCGGAGGCGACGCACATCGCGACGATCGTCAAGATGACGCGCGTGATGTTGCTGGTGCCGGTGCTGCTCGTGGTCGGCGTATGGATCAACCGGGCACGCGGCGATGCGGCAACGAGCGTCAACCATGCAAAAGGCAAGCTCGCGGTGCCGTGGTTCGCGCTCGGATTCCTCGCACTCGTCGTCGTCAATTCGCTGCATATCCTGCCGGAAAGCGCCACGAGCACGCTCAACACGCTCGATACCTTCGCACTCACGATGGCGATGACTGCGCTCGGCATGGAAACGCGCATCGCGCAGATTCGGGAAGCCGGCCCGCGGGCGATCGCAACCGGCGGGATCCTCTACGTGTGGCTGGTCGGTGGCGGGCTGGCGATCACGTACGGCGTTGAACGCCTTTTCGGTTGATCTGCTCGTGAGTCTGCGAATGCGGCGTCCAATGCATTGAGACGCCCTTTCGCTGTTGCGCGACGAACCTCGTGCAATGCACCGGAGTGCTAACTTCCCTTCGCTATAACAAAAGCAGACCCGACTGATCTCGTAATTCGCGGTTACGAAAAGGAAAATCTGCCAAGTCAGCGGCATGTGCTTCAGTAACGTTGTAGGCCTCAGCGAATAGCTGCAAAGCAGCGCGATTCGCCGTCAACGACACGAAGAGACCGTCTCTTACCGTGTCGTCTGCTGCTCAACAACGCAACTGAGAAAGACATATGAAACGCTCGATCATCACTGCTGCTGCCCTCGCATTTGCCGCTACCGCTGCGATGGCTGCTGGCGGTGCAGTCAATCACGACATCGAAGGCGCGCACCAGCTCGTCGATCAGGGATATCGGCACATCGAGGCCGCGCAATCGGCCGGTCACGGTCAGTTCGGCGGTCACGCAGAAAAGGCCAAGCAGTTGTTGAAGCAGGCTCAGGCGGAGCTCGATCAGGCTGCGGGCTACTACGCCGAGCACCATCGCTAAGCCGTGCGCTTCGGCTCGGTTGCTTGTCGAGTGACCGGGCCTCGCACACGTGTCGGTTCGTGCGCGCTTCCACTGGCGCGTCGCCAGTAAGACTCGGCGCAACGGTTGCGCATCGCAGAAGCTATCATTCGAGCAAGCAAGCCATCTTTAGTTATCCTACCTAGCAAAATCAAAAGGACCGCCAGAAGGCGGTCCCTCAACAAATCGATCGCTGTCCCGCGAAATTAAGCAAGCCGAAGCGCCTGCTCCAAATCTGCGATCAGATCGTTGCGCTCTTCGATGCCCGCCGACAGCCGAATCATGCCGTCGGAAATCCCCATCGCCTTGCGCGTCTGCGCGCCCGCTTCGAAGAAGATCGTCGGCGCGACGGGAATAATGAGCGTGCGCGTATCGCCCAGACCCGTAGCCTTCACCGGCAGTTGCAGTGCATTGACGACGTCGATCATCTTGTCGGGATTGCGCAGCTCGAACGAAAGCAGCCACGAGCCGCTTTTGAACAAAGACTTCGCGATGCCATATTGCGGATGACTTTCCAGCCCCGGATAGAAGACGCGCCCGATGGCCTCGTGGCCTTCCAGAAAGCGCGCAAGGGCGAGCGCGTTGTCGCTGCACTTCGCGACGCGTAGCGCGAGCGTCTCGGCGCCGAGCGCGATCTGATGCGCCTGCTCGGACGAGAGCGCGGCGCCCATGTCCCGCAGCCCCTTCTTTCGGATCTGCAATAGCCCTTGTTCCCTCGGACCGGCACGTCGGTAATCGTCGGCGATGTTCGGATACTGGCTCCAGTCGAAGAGCCCCGTGTCCGTGACCGCGCCACCGAGCGCCGCGCCATGACCCGCGATGGTCTTCGTCAGCGAATTGACGACGAGGCTCGCGCCGACGTGCTTCGGCTTGAAAAGCGCCGGCGACGTGATCGTGTTATCGACGACATAAGCCAGGCCGCGTTCGCGGCAAAGTTCGCCGATACCCGCGAGGTCCGGCACCTGCGTGCCCGGATTCGCGATGGTTTCGACGAAGACCATGCGTGTCTTCGGCGTGATGGCCTCGGCGACATGTTCGGTCTTGCCGGCATCGACGGTCGTCACCTCGATACCGAGCGTGCGAAGCGTATTGAAGAGACTGTTCGTGTTGCCGAACACATAGCGGCTTGCAACGACATGGTCGCCCGCGCGCAACAGCGTCAGGAACACCGCCGTGATCGCGGCCATGCCGGTGCTGAAGCAGATCGAGCCGACGCCCTCTTCCAGCATCGTGAGCTTGCGTTCCAGCGCCGCGGTCGTCGGCGTGCCTTGGCGCGCGTAGTTATAGCCGCCCTTCTTCGTGCCCTGGAACACACCGATCAGGTCTTCGACGCGCTCGAACCCGTACTGCACCGATGTATGAATCGGCTGGCGCAGGCCGCCATGTTCGACGCCCGCGTTGCGGTCGCCGTGAACGATGCTCGTGGTGAAGCCTTGCTTGTCCATCCCTTCTCCGCTTGCTTGTCGATGTATCGCTTGCATGCTGCATGCGGCGTTATGTAGACCGCATGCAAAAGGCCATTCTACACCGCAGCTTTTCAGCCAATCGCCGCTCCGCGCGCGGGTATAGCCGTTGCTTCGATCACGCTTCGCGCCGCGCGCATCGTGCTTCAATAGCAGCAACGACGCGCTTTGCCGCTTGCGGCCGATCGATGAGGAGTTCACGCATGGCTTACGAACTGTATTACTGGGACGGCCTGCAGGGCCGCGGCGAATTCGTGCGGCTCGCGTTGGAAGATGCCGGTGCGGAGTACATCGATGTCGCGCGCGCATCCAAGAAGAGCGGTTACGGCATGGACGCCATGATGAAGCTGCTGAACAGCAAGACGGAGCCGCATATTCCGTTTGCGCCGCCGTTCCTGAAAGACGGCGAGATCATCGTGCCGCACGTGGCGAACATCCTGCTCTATCTCGGCCCGAAGCTGAACCTTGCGCCGAGCGACGAAGCCTTGCGCTACGTCGCGCATGGATTGCAGCTGACCATCGCGGATTTCGTCGCCGAGGTACACGACACGCATCATCCGCTTGCCACCGATCTGTATTACGAAGACCAGAAAGACGCCGCGAAAATTCGCACGAAGAATTTCATCGAGAAGCGCGTGCCGAAGTTCATCGGCTATTTCGAGCGCGTGCTCAAGCAGAACCCGCACGGCGACACGCAGATGATCGGCGACACGGTCACCTATGTCGATCTGTCTATGTTCCAGATCGTCGAGGGATTGCATTATGCATTCCCCCGCGCGATGAAGACCTTCGCCAAGCACTATCCACGCGTGTCGGCGCTGCATGACGCCGTGCTCGAACGGCCGAACATCGCGGCGTACGTCGATTCGGAGCGGCGCATTCCGTTCAACGAATCCGGCATTTTCCGGCACTACCCTGAACTCGATCAGGACGCGCAGTAAGGCGCGTCCAGACGTCACCTACCTCAACAAAGGAGCCAGCATGGTCGAAACGATCCCTTCCTTCGGTCTCGGCACGTTCCGCGTCGATGCCGATAAAACCACGCAAGCCGTCAAGAGCGCGCTGCAAATCGGCTATCGCCATATCGACACAGCGCAGTTCTACAACAACGAAGCCGCCGTCGGCCGGGGCGTGCGCGAATCGGGCATCGCGCGCGACGACGTCTGGGTGACAACGAAAGTCTGGTGGGATCGCCTTGCGCACGACAAGCTGATCGCGAGCCTGAAGGACAGTCACGCGAAGCTCGATATCGGCACCATCGACCTGGCGCTCGTGCACTGGCCGTCGCCCGACGGCGCGGTGCCCATCGCCGAAACGCTCGCCGCGATGCAGGAAGCGCAGCAGCTCGGCCTGATCCGTCACTACGGCGTGTCGAACTTCACCGCGCCGCTGCTCGAAGAAGCGTTGAATGCGCCGGGCGGGCGCGAGATCGTCACGAACCAGATCGAGGTGAGTCCCTTCCTCGCCAACCGCCCGCTTGTCGAAGCGACGCAGCGGCTCGGCGTCAAGGTCACCGCCTACATGCCGCTCGGCGAAGGCCGCGCGCACAACGACACGACCATCAAAGCGATCGCCCAGAAACACGGCGCGACGCCCGCGCAGGTGACCTTCGCCTGGCTGCTGTCGCGCGACATCGTGGTGCTCTCGGCATCGACGAATGCGGAGCACCAGCAAGCCAACTGGGACGCGCAAGAGCTGAAGCTCGATTCCGACGACATCGCCAAAATCGACAAGCTCGACGAAGGCAAGCGCAACGCGAATCCGTCGTTCGCGCCGAAGTGGTAGCCTGTCCGCGCACGGAGCCCGGCCCGCGATCGCGCGCCGGGCTTTTTTGCGCGCGCACGGGCTGCGGGGCCCTCGCGCAATGCTATCCTTGCGGCGCTTTATTCCTTTTGCTTCTAAGCTATCCACGCTTACAGCTAATCGACCCGTGCTCTCGTTCCTGCTCAAGCTGCGCACGCACGCGCAACGACTCTTTCGGCTGTCCGACTCGCACACGATGCTCATCTGGGCCGTGGTCGTCGGCGTGGCGGGCGCGTTCGCGACAACCGTGTTTCGCGGAGGCATCGCGCTCTCGCAGCGGCTTTTGGGCAACCACTCCGAGGGGCTCGTCGCGCTGGCGACCATGCTGCCGTGGCCCGCGCGCATCGCGCTGCCGGCCGCCGGCGGACTCGTCGCGGGCTTCTGCCTGATCGCGGCGCGGCGGCATGCGAAGAAGCAGGCCAACGCCGATTACATGGAAGCCGTCACCATCGGCGACGGCGCGGTGCCGGTCTCGCAAACGGTCTGGCGAAGCCTCTCGTCGCTCTTCACCATCACGAGCGGCGGCTCGATCGGCCGCGAAGGATCGATGGTGCAGCTCGCCGCGCTCGCCTCGTCGCTCATCGGCCGATGGGTTCACTTCGATCCGCCGCGCCTGCGTCTGCTCGTCGCGTGCGGCGCGGCGGCGGGCATCACGTCGGCGTATAACGCGCCGATCGCCGGCGCGTTCTTCGTCACCGAGATCGTGCTCGGCTCGATGGCGATGGAGAGCTTCGGCCCGATCGTCGTGTCGTCGGTCGTCGCCAATATCACGATGCGCGAGTTCGCGGGCTATCGGCCGCCTTACGAGATGCCGGTGTTCCCGACCATCGCGGGCGTCGAAGTGCTGCTTTTCGTGGTGCTCGGCCTGCTGTGCGGCGCGCTGGCGCCGCATTTTCTGCGGCTGCTCGCGGCGTCGAAACGCCGCTTCGCGCTGCTGCCGCTGCCTTTGCCGGTGCGGCTCGCGCTCGGCGGACTGATCGTCGGCATCATCTCGGTATGGTGGCCGGAAGTCTGGGGCAACGGCTATGAGGTCGTGAACTCGCTGCTGCATCAACCGTGGACCTGGACGGCGCTGCTCACGGTGCTCGTCTTCAAGACCATCGCGACGGCGGCGACCGCGGGCTCTGGCGCGGTCGGCGGTATCTTCACGCCGACGCTCTTCGTGGGCGCGGTGCTCGGCTGTCTCTTCGGGCTGGGCGTGCATGGCATCTGGCCGCATTCGACGTCCGCGCCGTTCGCCTACGCGATGGTCGGCATGGGCGCCTTTCTCGCCGCGGCCACGCACGCGCCGCTGATGGCGATCCTGATGATCTTCGAAATGACGCTCTCGTATCAGGTCGTGCTGCCGCTGATGCTCTCGTGCGTCGTCGCGTATTTCATCGCGCGCACCTCCGAGCAGACCTCGATGTACGAAGTCACGCTGCGCCGCACGCGCGAAGAAAAGGAGCGGCTGCGGCTCGCCGCGACGCAGATGCGCGAACTCGTCAAGCCCGCCGATACGGTCGTGCCGCTGACGGCGAACGTGAAGGACATGACGCGCGTCTTCCTCGAATATCCGGTCAAGTACCTCTATGTGATCGATGAAGCCGGACGCTTTCGCGGCGTCGTCGCGCTGAAGGACATCACGTCCGATCTGCTCGACGCCCACGACACGGCGACGAAGACCGCCGCCGATTATCTTCAGCCGCAATTCGACGTGCTCACGCCCGACATGTCGCTCGGCGAGGCGCTACAGCACTTCCTCGCGTTTCAGGGCGAGCGGCTGCCGGTGATCGAGCGCAAGTCCGCGCCGCTCCTGCTCGGCGTCGTGTACAAGACCTCGCTTCTGGACGCATACTTCCGTCTGAACCCGACCACGCGCTGAAACTGCGCGGCCGTGCAATTTCGTGGCTCGCAGCTTCACGCGAACGCGCGTCCGAGGCGCGGATGGCGAGTTCACGCATCACTCGAAGTTCGGTCTCGCGACGCCCGCTCGTCGCGCCCGTGCGCAAGCCGGCGCGACGCTCGAACGCGCGGGACGCCCGCCGCAGAACGATCGGCATAGGCTTTGCTTGATGCTGCTTGATGCTCTGGCTGCTTACGTGAGGAGGGGTTGCCCGATGAAGACCTCAACGTTGTTGTCGATGGCGCTGGTTTCGGTGTCGTGCTACGCCGCGCCGCTGCATACCAGTTCGACGGATTCGGAGGTCGCGTCGGCGACCCGCGCCGCGCTGCGCGTGAATGCCGGGCCGGTGTCGCCGCCCGCCCCGGATGTCAGCGCGCAAAACCTCGATCACGCCCGCTGGCGTCATGTGCCGCTGCCGAAATCGCGCACGCCGAGTCATGGCATGGCGAGCCAGCCGATTCAAGTGCTGACCTGACCGCTCGTTACTTTCATAACAACGGATTCGACGATGACCGACAAGCCCGCAGAGAACCACTTTCTGAACGACGAGCCGATCGACGATGAGATCGCGCAGACGCTGCGCATGGTGCAGTTTCCCGCGAACAAGGACGCGTTGGTGGAAGCGGCGCGGCAGGCGGGCGCGAGCAACGATGTGATCAACGTGTTCGATGGCCTGCCGGAGCAGGATTATGCGGACGCGGATTCGGTCGAGCAGTTGCTCGGGAGTAACGGCGGGCCGGGGATGGCGGGGTAAGGCGCGTCGTCGCGTAAGTCAATCAACGAAGCATCGGTCCGCTAGCGACTTCGCGGATGCACGCGCCAAGCGTATGCTTTCGCGCGCGGGCGCGGACCGCTATCCACACAAACCGTGCATCACCCTGTTGATAACCTGCCGAGAACTGCGTTAAGTCGTTGAGGGCGCAGCGAAAGCGACGCGCGCGTCGAAACGCGTCACGCTTCGGCAACGGAGCCCTCTCGGTCTGCGTAATCGGCGGCGTCGCGCACGCGTGAATGCGACTCTACGTTGCCGCGTCTGCCCGAAGGCCTCTGCATCGTCTTCAAAGGACCTGCCGTCAACGCGCTCCCCGGCTTTCCCGTGCTCCATCGAATAGAAAGGTAAGCGGCGGTAGCGTCGCGGCCGCATCGTCACGCAACAGACGCGCGCGCCACGGCGTCGCGGATTAATCAACTCCCCCGATACTGCCCCGCACTGGCCGCCCCCGGCACCGCCGGCTTCTTCGGCGCCTTGTCCGTAGCACCCGCGCCCGCGGCCGCCGCGCCCGACGACATATACGCCGGCGCAGCCTTCGCCTTCTGCTTCTGCCCGGCGGGCGGCGCGGTCGGCGGCTTCTGGATGTCCGCGAGCATCTGCCCGCACGGCAGCGGCTTGTTGTTGCTCGGCGCGATGAGCGGAATCAGCGCCGCGAACGGATTGATCAGCCCGAGCCCGACCGCCGCGCCTCCGCGCACCGCCAGCGCCCCGACGTTCACACCTACTTTCGGCTCCTTGAACGTGCCCTTCACGTACAACGGCGAGCGCAGCGAGAAAATGCGGAAGCCCTTGGTGTGCGGATGAATGCCGAGATCCATGTCCTCGGTCTTCAGATTGATGGTGCCGTCCACGTTGATCACCGCATCGTCCGTATCGAGCGCGAAGACGCGCGAATCCAGCACGCCGTTCGTCACCACGAAGTCGGCGGCCGCGCAATTGATGTTCACATCGCGGTTGCCGAAGAGCTTCTCGTAGACCACGTTCGCCACGTTCAGGCCCGCCGCCTCCATGTAGAGCCGGCTCACCGTGCCCTCGGTGATCAGCGCCTTCACTTCGCCGTTCGAACTCGCGGCGAGCGCCGCAGGCGAATTGCCGGTCGCGGACAGCGCGGCATCGCCGTTCACTTCGCCGAGGGCGGATTGCATCGTCTTGTTGGTCGGGAACAGCTGCTTCAGCTTCAGATGCCGCGCCTCCGCCGACACCTTGCCCTTCAGCGGCGCGTCGCTGCCATCGAGATGAATATTGGATGCAAACGTGCCGCCCGCGACGCCGAACTTGAGCGGCTCGAGCGAGAGCACGCCGTCCTTCATCACCACATGCGTGTAGAGATCCGTGATCGGCAGCTTCGGGTCCTTGATGATGCGCTGGCCGGTGAACTTCACGTCGGCGTCGATAGCCTTCCACCGGTCCGTTTTGAATTCCTCCGTCGGCAGCGCCTTGGCGGACGGCTGTTTCTTCGCGTCGCCGCGCTTCTCCTTGCTGGCGTTGGAGTCCGCGCCGATGATCGGCGCGAGATCCGAGAACTGCAGCAGGTGCGATACCAGTTCGCCCTGCAACAGCGGCCGCGGCTTCCTGGCGGCATAGACGAGCGAACCGTTGATATCGCTGCCGCCCACGCGCCCGGTGAAGTTCTCGTAGTGGAAGACGTTGCCTTCTTCTCTGAACTGACCGGTCAGGCGTCCTTCCGTTGCGAAAGGCGGCGTGTCCGGCAGCGTGACGCCGGTGAACGTGTACAAATGCGCCATGCTGACCGCCTGCACCCAGAGCCGCAGATCGACCGCGGCGAGATGCGCCGGATCGGTCACGGTGCCGACGAATGCAATATGCGTATCGCCGAGCCGCACATCCGCCTGAACGGGGAACGGGCGCTGCGCGTCCTGCACCGCGAGGACGCCGCCGAGCTTGCCTTCGCCCGAGACCTTGCCGTTGTTGTACGTGCCCTTCGCGGTCCAGCCGAACGCATACGGCGGAATCGGCGGCTTCGGCGCGTCCTTGGTCGTGATGCTCTTGTTCGCGGATGTGCTCGCCGGATTCGGCGCCGATGCATTCGCCGCTGCCGCCGCCGACGCCGCCGATGCAGCCGACGCTTCCGATGCCGCCGCTGCATCCGCCTGCTTGCTGAGCTTGGCCGCCCCGCCCTTGCCGACCATTTCCGCCGACGACTTGGTCGATGCCGCTTCCTGCTGCTTCATCACTTCGCCGATGGGCACGGCCTGGCCGAGCGTATCGACGACGATGTCCATCTGCGTCTTGGTCACTTCGTCATGGACGCCGATCGTGCCTTTGGCGAGCGAAATGTCGCCGAGCTTCAGGTTCCATGTCGAAGGCTGGCTCGACTGCTTGAACTTGAACGTCCAGTTGTTGCGATTGTCCTTCAGCCGTTCGATGTCGATGGACGGATTCACGAGGTTGATGTTCGGAATCACGATGTCATGCGCGAGAAGCGGCAGCACGGCGACCTGAAAGTCGATTTCGTCGAGCGTCGCGAAGTGCTGCTGGCGCGCCCAGTCCGGGTTCGCGATGGTGATTTTTTCGGCGGAGAAGCGCGGCCAGGGCACCCACCGCTTCCAGCCGGTTTCGTTCGGCGGACGGCGCCAGCCGACCTTGAGGTCGCCCGTGATCTGAAACTGACGGCCGATCGCCTGCGAGACCTTGTCGTCGATCCAGGGCCGCAGCCGGTTCCAGTCGAAGGTCAGGAACACGATCACCAGCACGGCGATCAGGACCGCGAGAATGGCGAAGAACCATGCTGCGATCTTTCCGATTTTTCCGGCGGTTCGGGCTTGCGCCATGACCTCTCCATCCGTTTTTTCTGATTCACTTCGCGCCAGCATGACATGTGCCCGGCTCATGTCGGCGAGGCCGCGTAAGATGACGGCCACACGAGACTCCCCACGATTTACGCAGATGGCTAACGACAGACCGCTCGTAGCGGCCAAGGGCGTCGCGCGCCGCGATGCGCTGCGCGGCACGGTACTTCTGCATCCCACCGATTTCACGCTGCGCGCGGGCGAACGCGTCGCCATCACCGGGCCCTCGGGGTCGGGCAAGAGCGTGTTCCTGCGCACGCTTGCGCTGCTCGATCCGTGCGATGCGGGCGTCGTCACGTGGCGCGGCGAGCGCATCGAACGCGCGGGCATTCCGGCGTATCGGCGGCGCGTGGCCTATATCGCGCAGCGGCCCGCCATGCTCGACGGCACGGTCGAGGACAACCTGCGCTATCCGTACACACTGAAGACCTATCGCGATGCGCAATTCGATCGCGACGCCGCCGCGCGCCTCGCGCACGAAGCCGGACGCAGCGCCGACTTCCTCGACAAGCTCGCAAGCGAGTTGTCGGGCGGCGAAGCGCAGATCGCCGCGTTCGTCCGCGTGCTGCAACTCGCGCCCGATGTGCTTCTGCTCGACGAGCCGACCGCTTCGCTCGATCCCGCGTCCGTGCGCGCGATCGAAGCGCTCGTCGGCGCATGGTTCGACGGGGGCGACGGTTCGGACGGCGCGCAAGCGCGCGCGTGCATCTGGGTATCGCATGATCCGGAGCAGGCTCGCCGCGTCGCCACGCGCCATCTCGCGATGTCGGCGGGCACGCTCACCGAAACCGCGGAGGCCGCGTGAACGGCTACCAGAATCTGAGCCTCGTCGATATCGGGCTCGCGGCGGCGCTGATCGTCGTGAACGGGGCGCTTTCTGTCGCGCTCGACCTCGGGCTGGAGCGGCGGCTCCTGATCGCGGCGGTGCGCACCGTCGTGCAATTGCTCTTTATCGGCTACGTGCTCGGCTGGGTGTTCGCGTTCAGCCGCTGGTATGTCGTGCTGCCGCTCATGGTCCTGATGACGGTGATCGCGGGGCTCGCGGCGTCCGGCCGCGGGCGGCGCACGTATGCCGGCCAGCGCGCGGACAGCATCGTGTCGATCTGGGGCAGTTCATGGCTCATCGGCGCGTTCGGGCTTTTCGTCGTGATCCGCATTCATCCGTGGTACGAGCCGCAATACACGATTCCGATTCTCGGCATGGTGCTCGGCAATACGCTGACGGGCGTGTCGCTCGGCATCGAACGCATGACGGAAGAACTGACCGCGGGACGCGGCGCGGTCGAGATGTCGCTCGCGCTCGGCGCGACGCGCTGGGAAGCAGCCAAAGGGCCCGCGCGCCAGGCAGTGCGCGCGGGCATGATTCCGACGCTCAACCAGATGGCCGTGGTCGGTCTCGTGAGCCTGCCCGGCATGATGACCGGGCAAGTGCTGGCGGGGCAGTCGCCGTTGCAGGCGGTGCGCTATCAGATCGTCATCATGTTCCTGATCGCGGCGGCGTCGGGGCTGGGCGTCGTCGGCGCGGTCGTGATGACGTACCGGCGGCTCTTCTCGCCGGACCACCGCTTCAATGCGTCGAAGCTCGTCGAGCGCAAGGCGAAGATGCGCCGCGCGTGATCACGCGCCGTGGTAAGCGCGCTCCAGCGCCGCGATGTCCAGCTTGATCATGCTCATCATCGCCTGCATCGTGCGGTTGGCTTTGGCCGGGTCGGGGTCCTGAAGCATCGAGCGCAGGCGCGACGGCGCAACCTGCCACGTTACGCCGAAGCGGTCCGTCACCCACCCGCAAGCCAGCGCCTGGCCGCCCTCGAGCAGCTTGTCCCAGTACCGGTCGATCTCGTCCTGGCTCTCGCAGTTCACGAACAGCGAAATGGCGGGCGTGAACTTGAACTGCGAGCCGCCGTTGATCGCCATGAACTCCTCGCCGTCGAGTTCGAACAGCACGGCAAGGACGCTGCCCGCGGGGCCGGGGCTGGCTTCGGTATGGCGCATGGTTTCGACGATGCGCGCGTTGTTGAACACGGTGAGGTAGAAGTCGACGGCCTCCTGCGCATTGTCGGCCTCGAACCACAGACAGGGCGAAATCTTCTGCATGAGCTTTCTCCTTGGGATTCGGATACCGCCTGACGTCATTCGCGGGGCGCGCACTTGCCCTGCTGCATCTCGGCGGGACTCACATCGCGCTTATGCGTGGCGACCGACCACTGATGCCCGAACGGGTCTTCCAGACGCCCGTAGCGGTCGCCCCAGAACATGTCGGCGACGGGCATCGTGACGCGCGCGCCGGCGGCTTCGGCCTGCTTCACCGTGGCGTCGACATCTTCCACGTACAGATGAATGGTGACGGGCGAGCCCTTCAGCGACTTCGCGCCGAGCATGCCGAAGTCCGGGTGCTCGTCGACGAGCATCAGCATGGAATCGCCGATCTTGACCATCGCGTGCATGAGCTTGCCGTCGTCGCCGGGCAGGCGTCCCATCTCGACGGCGCCGAACGCGCGTTTATAGAACTCGATGGCTTCGGCCGCGCCCGCGCAGACGAGGTGCGGCGTGAGCGAGTGCATGCCTTCGGGAATGGCTTTGACGGGACTGTGCGACATGGTGGCTCCGTGAATGAACGTGGTGGACGAGCGGGCTCACCCGCTCTCTCTGTCCTACGACGTGCAAGCATGCCGCCAATCGACATCGTTCCGAGCATCCGGCGCAAATTTTTGCAGACGTGCGCGCACCGAGGGCGCTACTGCGAGAGCTGCTCCGCGATCGAGCGAATCAGCGCTTCCAGCCGCGAAAAGTTGACGGGCTTCGTCAGATGATCGCGAAAGCCTGCCTCGCGGCAGCGGCGGATGTCCTCGTCCATGCCGTATCCCGTGATGGCGACCGAAGGCTTGTCCGGCTGAAGCTCGCGCCATGCGCGCGCGATATCGAGTCCGCTGCCATCCGGCAAGCCGATATCGCTGACCAGCAAGTCGAACGGCGCGCCCTTTGCGCGTTCGAGCGCCGCCGCGACGGTCGTGGCGACCGCGACATCGTGGCCGAGCATCTCCAGCACTTCCGCCATGGCCGACGACGTCTGCTCGTTGTCTTCGACGAGCAGCACGCGCAGCGCGCGGCCCTTCTCGTGGCGCGCGGCTTCCGGCAGTGGCGCGGCTTCGTGCGTGGGCTGCACGCGCGCGAGCGGCAGCGTCAGCGTGAAACGCGCGCCCATGTCGCGGCCGTCGCTATGCGCGGAGAGCGTGCCGCCGTGCTTCTGCGCGAGCGTGCTCGCGATGGCAAGACCGAGGCCCAATCCGCCGAATGAGCGCGTGATGGAATCGTCGGCCTGTTCGAACGCCGAGAAAATGCGCGGCAACGCCTCCGCGCTGATGCCGATGCCGCTGTCCGTCACGGACACCGCAATGGTCCGGTCGTCCGGGTTCCACGTGCGCACTTCGATACGCCCGCCCGCCGGCGTGAACTTGACCGCGTTCTTCATCAGATTCCAGATGATCTGCTGAAGCCGCGCGGCATCGCCGAGCACGACGAAACGCTCCGCCTCGAACCGCGTTTCGAGCGTGAGCTGCTTCGCGCGCAAGTCGGCCTCCGACATGTCGACCGCGCTCGTGAGCAGCGTATCGAGCGCGACGTTCGCGAAGTTCAGGCTCAGCTTGCCGCGCGCGATGCTCGTGAGATCGAGCAGATCGTCGATCAGCCGCGCCTCCAGTTCGACATTGCGGCGGATGAGATCGAGCGTCGGATGCGCGTCGGGCGGCAGCGGGTGCTTGATTTCGAGCAGCCGCACAGCCGCGAGAATCGGCGTGAGCGGCGTGCGCAGTTCATGCGAGAGCACCGCCAGAAAATGGTCCTTCGCGCGGTTCGCGGATTCCGCCTGATCCTTCGCGAGCCGCAGCGCGTCGGCGGCCATGTGGGCATCGGTCGCGTCGCGCACGATCTTCGAGAAACCGATCAGCTCGTCATGCTCGGTGCGGATCGCGGTCGTCACGCCGGATGCGAAGAACGAGTGCCCGTCCTTGCGCCACAGCCAGCGATCGTCGCTCGCGCTGCCTTCGCGCCGCGCCGTTTCCAGCTCGTTGTCGTACACGCCGGCTTCGCGGTCTTCCTGGCTATAGAAGATGCTCGCGCTCTGCCCGAGCACGTCCTGCGCCGGAAAGCCCAGAATGCGCTCGGAGGCCGCGTTCCACGTGCGGATGCGGCCTTCGGGATCGAGCGTGATGACGGCGTAATCCTTCAGCGCGTCGATCAGCAGGCGAAAATGCGTTTCCGTTTCGCGCAGCGCCCGCTCCACCGCGATGCGTTGCTCGCGTTCCGCGCTTTCGCGCAGCGCGCGGCGCACCACCGCGGGTAGGCGTTGCAGACGCTGTTTCAGCACGTAATCGGTCGCGCCGCGCTTGAGCATGTCGACGGCGTGTTCTTCGCCGAGCAGACCCGACACGAAGATGAACGGCGTGTCCGGCGTGCGCTCGCTCGCAATGGACAACGCCTCGATGCCGGAGAACGTCGGCATCACGAAGTCGGCGAGAATCACGTCGAAACGCTGGCTGTCGAGCGCGGCGTTGAAGCTCGCGGAATCGTAGACGATGGTCGCGTCCACGATGTAGTCGGCGCGTTCGAGCTGGGCAATCGTCAGTTCCGCATCGAGTGCGTTGTCTTCGACGAGAAGCAGATGCAGGGGCTGCATGGTCTAGGCGGCCTCGCTCGAAAGCGGGCGCGCGGGCGCTGGGAAAGTCACGACGGCGAACATGGGCACAACCGTCACTGCCCCGCCGACGGACGACGAAAGCGCGTGGAGCCTGGCGGCGGCTCGTTGAGCACGGCCCAGAAGACGCCGAGATCGCTGATGGCCTCGACGAATTCCGCGAATTCCACCGGCTTCACCACATAGGCGTTCACGCCGAGCTCGTAGCTGCGCACGAGATCCTGCTCCTCGCGCGAGGACGTCAGCATGACGACCGGAATGCTCTTGAGCCCCGCGTTCGACCGCACCATGTCCAGCACTTCGAGGCCGTCGATTTTCGGCAGCTTCAGATCGAGCAGGATGACGGCAGGATTGCCCGGCGCGCGTTCCTTCCACTGGCCCTCGCACGTGAGATAGTCGATGGCTTCCTGACCGTCGCGCGCAACGATCACTTCGTTGGCGAGCTGGCTCTTGTCCAGCGCGACGAGGGTAAGCTCGAGGTCGTTCGGATTGTCTTCGACGAGCAGTATCGGTTTAAGCATGGTCTGGTCTTGATTTTGTCACTGACGTTGCGGATGCGGCCTTCGGCTTGCCGGCCTCCCGGCCCGTCACGCTGTGAAACTCGACCGGCAACGAGAAATAGAATACCGCGCCCTCGCCCAGCCGCCCTTCGGCCCACGTGCGCCCCTCATGCCGCTCGACGATACGCCGCACGTTCGCGAGGCCGATTCCCGTGCCTTCGAACTCCTCCGCGCGATGCAGCCGCTGGAACACGCCGAAGAGCTTGCCTTCGTACTTCATGTCGAACCCGACGCCGTTGTCACGCACACCGATGATGTGCTCGTCGCCACTGCGAGTCGCGAATATCTCGATTTTCGCCGATTCCCGCGTCCGCGTATATTTCACTGCGTTCGAGATCAGATTGCGCACCGCGAGTTGCAGGAAAGCGGCGTCGCCGGTGACGCGCGGCAGCTCGCCGATCACCCATTCGATGTGCCGTCCGACGGTTTCCGAGTCGAACTCGCGCACGACGAATCGCACCAGTTGCCCGAGGTCGACCGGCGCGGGGCGCAGCGCGGCGCGGCCCATCTGCGAGAACGTCAGAAGATCGTCGACGAGCGTGCCTGCGAAGCGCGCCGATTCCAGCATGTTGTTGAGGAAGCGGCGGCTCTTGTCGGACATGCGCTCGGCTTCCAGCTCGCGCAGCAGGTCTCCGTACCCGGCGATATGGCGCAGCGGCGCGCGCAGGTCGTGCGACACGGAATAGGAGAAGGCTTCGAGTTCCTTGTTCGCGCGGGCGAGTTCGGTCGCCATCTCGGCGCGCTCTTCCGCGCGACGCAGCACGATGTTGAGCAGCGCGCCGCGCAGTTCGCTCGCGACCTCGAGTTCGGCCTGGCGCCACGACACCGAATGTCCGCGCACCGTTTCGAGCCAGGGGCTGAAGCTCGTGCGCGGCGCGCTCGCGCCGTCCTCGCCGCGAATCTTCACGGGCTCGCCGGCCCACTTGATGGTCTGCATGACCTCGGGCCGGAACCACAACAGATAGTTCCGGAAAATCTGCGACACGGGCACGGCGAGCACGCCGCACGCCGTGTCCTGATGCGCCTGCCCCGGCGGCCACTGGCGCGCGAGCGAATCCGTCGACCAGACGCCGGACGTGTTCTCCGCGAGCCAGAGCGCGAGCGCGCGCACCGTCTCTTCGTCGGGCGTTTTGCCCATCAGCGTGATCTGGTCGTTCATCACGATGGCCGCGCCTTCGGAACGCGTGAAGCCGAGCAGATCGCCCGGCACGTCTTGCAACCCGGCGACGAAGCTCTCGTGCTCGCTCATCGCGGCGATGAGGCGGGCCATCGTGCGGCGCAGTTCGGCGAGATATTCGCCCTGCTCGCGCTCCTCCTTCGCCTCGATTTGCAGCGACAGCATGTGCCCGAGATGCTCGACGGCCACGCGCGTGCTGAACGGCACGCGGCGCGCGTCCTGATCGTGGCACGAGATGAGGCCCCACAACTGCCCGCGCACGACGATCGACACGGACATCGACGCGTTCGTGCCCATGTTGCGCATGTACTCCAGATGCACCGGCGAGAAGCTGCGCAGCGTGGCGAAGGTCAGATCAACCGGGCGGCCGGTGACCGGGTTGACTGCCGGGACGAGGCGCGCGGGCACGTAGTTCACATCCGACACGAGGCGGATGCGGTTGCGCAGGTACAAGGCGCGCGCCTGAGTCGGAATGTCGGATGCCGGGAAGAACTGATGCAGGAACGACGGATAGCGCGGGTCGCGGTCTTCGGCGAGCACGTGGCTGCGGCCTTCGGCGTCGAAGCTGTAGAGCATCACGCGGCCGAAACCGCAGATCGCGCGGACCTCGCGCACGGCCAGCGCCGCGAGTTCCTCGACCGTGGTGGCGTCCTGCAGATCGCGGGCGAACGTGCGCACGAGCGGATACATCGACGAGAACGCCGCTTCGCCGGGCTCGGCGGTCGCTTCCATTTCGACGATCAGCACGCCGTCGTGCCGATGAACCGTGACATCGAGCCGCGCGGGCTTATCCGTGGCGCCGACGTAGAGCGGCGAGTCCTCCACCTGCATCGTCGATGCGGCGCGCAGAACGCGCCGCGCGGCGTCTTCGCCGACGAGCGCATCGAGCGGCTTGCCGAGCAGCGCCTCGACGCTTTCGCCCATCAGCGCCGCGATGTTCTCGCTTGCCTGCGTGATGCGCGGGCCGGCCTGATCGCCGGCTTCTTCGGCCAGCACGATCAGATAACCGTGCGGTTGAATGCCGCCGGGAATGTGAATCGGCTCGGCCTCGCAGTCCTTGCTCGCCACGCCCGAATCGAGCGTGAGGCGGCGCGCTTCGGCGTCCGGCGGACCGGCGACGTGCCTTCCGTTCAGAGAATCCTCTGGAATATGGCTCATGCGGCGGCTCCCGAAATCGCTCGCGCGTCGGGCGCATCCACGCACAGCCACGCCTGCAGACTCTCGAACGTTCCTATGGCGGCGCTCACCGCGGCGTCGTATCCCGTTTCCGGGACGACCGAGACGGCGGTTTCGCGGAACGCGTTCCACATGCTGCCCGTGCGCGCGCCATAGCCGTCGAAGTAGGCGTTGCCGACGCCCGGCGCGAGGCCCAGTTGCTCGGCCACGTGCGGCGCGATGAAGCGCCCGCCGAGCGTCGAGCCTTCCATCACATAGAGCGAGCCGAAGGCGCTGCCGAGATCGTCGATCGGCGGCAAGCTCCGTGCGTTGGCGATCATGATGGACTCGGCGGCTGTGGGGTCGCCACTGAGCGCGACGAGATCGGCGGCAAGCAGCGACGCCTTGCGGCGCTCATCGAAGAACGCATGCAGCGACGCAGGCAGGCATGCGCCGACCGCGTCTTCCCACGGCGCGACGTAGCCATAGAAACGTTCGAGCAGCGCAATGTAATCGTCGCGCTGCAAGCCGTCCCGCATCAGGTCGAGCGCATGCTCCAGACGGGAATGACACGCAGCGGTTTCTTGCTTCAGGCGGGACAGAAGGTCGTGTCGCATGTTCGGTTGTGTGGCTTGTTGCGCCGGATATGCGGCAAAAGGCAAGCTGGCTGGAAGGTCTTACCGGCCGGAGGAGCGTTGCGCGTGGCGTCCGGTAAAAACAGGCTGTGTTACCCCGTTTTTTTCGAGACAGACGATCATTCTACGCAGGCGCCCCTTCGATGTCATGGACATCGCCGCTTCGGCGGCGCTTCAGCCAGTTTTCTGCTTCACGGTTCGCTGCTTCTGCGGTCCGTATCGACGAGACCGCGTTCGATGTCCTCATGCGCCTGCTTGCCTACATCGCGCGGCGTTCCCTCATCTTGCGACTGCACGCTCTGATCCGACTCGTGAGGCAGCGGGGGCTTCGCGCGGTCGTCGCTCGTTGCGTTGGCCTCGTCGTCCCGAGGCGCTTCGGGCGTGCTTTTGGGTTCGTCCTTCGCCTGCTTCATGATGCGCTCCGTTTGCGCTTCGCTGCATGCCGGTTTGATCAATCACCCGCGCGAGCCGTCGATGCCCAGGCGCTTTTTCATCTGCGCCGTGAGCCGCTGGCGCGCCTTGGCATAGCCTTCCCAGGGATCGGCGGTGAGCGCGTCCATCCGCTCGCGCGCATTGCCGATGTTCCACTGGTCGCCGCGCGTGGTGTCGTCGAGTTCGTCCCAACTGATCGGCATCGACGCGCCCATGCCCGGCCGCGCCCGCAGCGAGAACGCGCAGACCGTGCTGGACCCGCGATTGTTGCGCAGATAATCGACGAAAATTTTATCCTGCCGATTCTGCATGCCCATTTTCGCCGAGAAAAATTTCGGCAGCGTCTTGGCCATGAACTGCGCGACGGCTTGCGAGAAACCCTTCATTTCGTCCCAGCCTGCCTGCTTGGCGAGCGGCACGACCACATGCAGTCCCTTGCCGCCGCTCGTCTTGCAGAAGGACGCGAGCCCGAGCTCTTCCAGCAGGTCGCGCGTCAGCTTCGCCGCTTCCACCATGCGATCCCAGCCGACGCCCTCGCCCGGATCGAGATCGAACACCATGCGATCCGGCTTCTCGATGTTCGACGCCACCGAGTTCCACGTATGCAGTTCGATGGTGCCCATCTGCGCGGTGCCGACGAGCGCCTGCGCCGATTCCACCGTCAGAAGCGGCGGATGTCCGGGATCGACGTCCGGATGCTGCGTGATGTGCGGAATAGCGAGCCGCGCGCTGTGCTTCTGGAAGAACAGTTCGCCGCCGATATCGTCGGGCGCGCGCACGAGCGACACCGGCCGGTCCTGCAAGTGCGGCAGCATCCATTCGGCAATCGACGCGTAGTATTCGACCACATCGATCTTTCTCAGGCCCGTCGACTTGTCGATCACGCGGTCCGGATGGCTGATCTTCACGCCTTCGATTTCGGTCGCGTTCGCGCGGGACTTCGAGGCCGTTTTGGCGGCTGTCTTGGCGGCTGTTTTGGCCGCTGTCTTTTTCGCAGTCTTAGCAGCCGTCTTTCGCGCCTTGGGCGTCACTGTCTCTTCTTGCTCAGCCTCGACCTTTTCGGCCGATGCCGGCTCTTCCTTCACGATCTGCCGCGCCGGTTTATCGTCGCGCAGACTGACGAACGATGCTTGTCGCACGATGCGCTCCTTGGTCCATTCCGCGAAATTGCACTCGGCCACGAGTTCGGGCTTCACCCAATGCACCGGCGTGCGGCTGCGTTCCTGCGGCTCCTTCTCGAACGGCATGCGATCCGTCGCGCGCTTGTCGAGTTCCTTCTTGACCGCGACGAGCATCGCGTGATCGAAGCCGGTACCCACGCGCCCCGCGTATTGCAGCTTGCCCTTCGCGTCGTACACGCCGAGCAGAAGCGCGCCGAACGCTCCGCGGCTGCCGGACGGCTCGGAATAACCGGCGACGACGAACTCCTGTCGGCGCCGGCACTTGAGCTTGATCCACGAGTTGCTGCGCCCGGAGACATACGTCGAGTCGATTCGCTTGCCGATGATCCCTTCGAGCGCCATGTCGCACGCGCTCTTGAGCAGGTCGTCGGCGCTGAAGGCGAAGTCTTCGGAATAGCGCAAGGCGGTGTCGTCGACCGGTTCGACGATCGCTTTCAAGAGCGCGCGGCGCTGCACGAGCGGCACGTTGCGCAGGTCGTAGCCGTTCAGAAACGCGAGGTCGAAGAAGTACACGACGATGCCCTGCGGACGCCCGACATCGAACGCGTTCTGCAGCGCCTGAAAGTCCGGCAAGCCGCGGTCGTCGAGCACGACCGCTTCGCCGTCGAGCCAGCCGCTGTCGATATCGAGCTTCTCCAGCGCCTTCACCTGCTTCGGAAACTTGGCCGTCCAGTCGTTGCCGTTGCGCGTGAAGATGCGGATATCGCTCTTGCCCTTCGTCCGCTCGATGCGCGCGAGCACGCGATAACCGTCGAACTTGATCTCGTAGGACCACTCGTCGCTGGGCGGCGCGGCATCGACGAGCGTGGCGAGTTGTGGCTTCAGAAGCGCGGGGAGCTTCGCTTTTTCGGCGCCTTCGATGGCCGGATCGTGCGACAGCGCCCGCAGCGATTCGCTGTTGCGCGTCGCGACGATATCCGGATGCGCGTGCCCGTTCGATGCGTCGCTCGGTGGGCGCGGCACTGTTCTTCGCGCCGCCGGCTTCGCCTTGCGCTCGTTGCGATCGCGCAGTTCGCCGTTTTCGAGCCGCGCGCCGAGCGAGTCGGACAGCACGCTGCCTGGTTTCTTCAGAAGTACGTCATATTCGGATTCGGGCCGCGCATCCTCGTCGCGTTCCTTGATGAGGAACCACTGTTCCTTGTCGCCACTGCCGCGCATGTGACTGCGCACGAGCGTCCAGCCGCCGTGCAGCTTCTCGCCGTCGAGCGTGAACTTGAGCTTGCCCTTTTCGTACTCGCGGGCGGCGTCTTCGGCGGTGCCGGTCTGCGGCGCCCACGTTCCGCGATCCCACACGATGACGCTGCCCGCGCCGTAATTGCCCTCGGGAATGGCGCCTTCGAACGAGCCGTAGTCGATCGGGTGATCTTCGACATGCACCGCCAGCCGCTTCACCGACGGATCGAGGCTCGGCCCTTTGGGCACGGCCCAGGATTTCAGCGTGCCGTCGAGTTCGAGCCGGAAGTCATAGTGCAAGCGCCGCGCGTCGTGTTCCTGAATCACGAAAGAAAGCGCCTGCGCGGGCGCCTTCTTGCGGCGCGCCGTTTTGCGCGCGGCGGTCTTTTCGCCCGAAGGCTCGGGCGTTTCGTTGAAACGCCGCATCCGCTGATAGGTTTCGAGCTTGCCCGTCATCGTCGTGGAGTCCTTGTGTCGTCCGATGGCGCTTATCTCGCGCTAAGCGCGCTTGCGACGCGCCGTCTTGCGCGCCGGGCGCGCGGGTTCCTCGCTGGCGTCCTTGCCCGCGTCGTCGCCGCCGTCGTCGGCACTGGCGGAACTGCCGCCGCGCTTCGTCGCGCCGCCTTTCTTCAGGCTGCGCTTGAGCAGTTCGGACAGGTCGAGAATGTCTGCGCTCGCCTTTGTCTCGCCGCCTTCCTCGAACTTCATCACTTCGGCGACCTTGCCTTCCTTCACCTTTTTCTCGACGAGCGCCATGATGTCGTCGCGGAAGGTGTCGTGATACTTCGTCGGATCCCACGAGTCGCTCATGTCGTCGATGAGACGCTTCGCCATGTCGAGTTCCTTCGCCGTGACGCCGGCCTTCTTGGTGTCTTCGTCAGGGAACGTGAACTGGCTGAAGTCGCGCACTTCATCGCCCCAGCGCAGCGTGTTGAGCGCGAGCGCGGGGCCGACCGGGATCAGCGCGGCGAGATGCTGTTTGTTGTGCAGCACGACGCTCGCGATGCCGACCTTGCCGGTATCCTTCAACGCGTCGCGCAGGAGCGCATAGACCTTCTCGCCCTTGCGGTCGGGCGTGAGGTAATACGGCGTGTCGAGCGAGAGGAACGAGATTTCGGGAGCATCGACGAACGAGAGGATATCGACCGTCTGCGTCGATTCGGGATTGGCCGCGCGGATTTCGGCGTCGGTCATCACGACGTACTTGCCCTTCTCGTACTCGAAGCCTCGCACGATGTTGTCGCGCGTGACGTCCTTGCCGGTGTTCTTGTTGATCTGCTTGTAGCCGATGGGGTCCATCGACCGTTTATCGAGCAGATTGAAGCCGACCTTCTCCGACTGCGTGGCCGGATAGAGTTGCACAGGCACGTGGACCAGCCCGAAGCTGATCGCGCCTTTCCAGATCATGTGCGGCATCGCGATTACCTCGCTGACGGAACGGTCGATGCGTTGGCGGTTGGCATGTCGGCGGCGCGATCGAGCGCGACGCCATGCGCATCGGTTCTGGTAGCAGGAAGGATGCCAACGTCGCCGACCGCCTGTTGTCGACGACGGTGGGCGACAAAGACCGTTAGTTGCGTGATCATCTGCCGCGTTGAGGCGCGGCGCGAGCGGCTTACTTCCGGCTCGCCGTGATGGTCAGCTGAGTGCCGTCATCGAGCGTGACGGTCTTCTTCGATCCGGTCGACGTCGGCATGCTGAAACGCACGATCTGGCTGACGCGGGAATCGACGGGACACTGCAACGCCTTGCCCGCGACCGTGACCTTGCTCGTGCCCTTCGGCGCATAGCCGCGAAAGCTGAGTTGAATGTTAGCCGAACCGTTCTCCGCGACGACGGGCGCAAAGCGGATCTGCACCTGCCGCACGGCTGCGCCCTCGGCGCTGCGCGGGATCGACGAAAGCTGCGGGCACCCGTCCGGCACCGCCTGCGCGCCCTTGGGCGCGGACGCCTGCCAGGTGAAGTCGTCGCTCTCGCCGGAGCGGATGGTGCGCGTCTCCTGCTCGTTGCCGAAGGTCTTCGACGTCATCTTGACCGTGTATTTGATCGGCCCGTCGTTGGGCGCTTCGGACAAGACGCGGATGCCGGGCGTGGCGTGCGCCGTCGCAAGCAGCCCGCAGGCGACCACGGCTGCACACGCGCCGCGCACTGCGTTCGAGAGTCGATTCATCCGGCATCTCCTGAATAAGCGCGAGAGCAATCCGGCGCGTTGGGCGCCGGATCGGCTTAAGGCGGAGTCAGTCTAGCGCCGAGGATGCGCGGGCTTCGTCGGGGAAAACCCGAGCCCGCGCATGCCGGAAAGAATGCGCCGAAGCGTTTCAGAAACCCGTCATCACGAGCTTGCCGATCGCGCGCCCTTCTTCCAGAAGGCGATGCGCTTCTCGCAGATTCGCGGCGTTGATCTTTCCGAGGTTCTTCCCGAGCGTCGTGCGGATGGTGCCTGCGTCGATCAGCCGCGCCACTTCGGACAAGAGCTTGTGCTGCTCGATCATGTCGGGTGTCTGGAACATCGCCCGCGTGAACATGAATTCCCAGTGGAACGCCGCGCTTTTCGCCTTCAGCAGTTCGACTGGAAGCGGCGCTGCATTCTCGACGATCGTGCAGATGCTGCCCTGCGGCTTCACGACTTCGGCAGCGGCGGGGAAATGCTTGTCGGTGTCGTTGAAGATGAGCACATAGTCGACTTGAGGAATGCCGGCGTCCTTCAGTTGCGCCGGGATGTCCTCGAAGTGATTGACGATGCGATCCGCGCCCAGCTCCGTCGCCCATTTCGCCGACTCGGGCCGCGACGCCGTCGCGATCACGTGCAGCTTCGCCACTTGCTTGGCGAGCTGAATACCGATCGAGCCGACACCGCCCGCGCCGCCGATGATGAGCACGGTCTTGCCCGCGTCCTTGCCTTCGGCGGACACCTTCAGCCGGTCGAACAACGCTTCCCATGCCGTGAGCGTGGTGAGCGGAAGCGCGGCCGCGTGCGTGAAGTCGAGCGACTTCGGCTTCGCGCCGACGATGCGCTCGTCGATCAGATGGAATTCGCTGTTCGCGCCTTGCCGCGTGATGTCGCCGGCGTAGTACACGGCATCGCCCACTTTGAAGAGCGAGACGTCCGGACCGACGGCTTCCACGACGCCGGCCGCGTCCCAGCCGAGCACGCGCGGCGTTTCTTCGACCTTGTCCTTCGGCGCGCGCACTTTCGTGTCGACCGGATTCACCGCGATGGCCTCGATTCTGACGAGCAGATCACGGCCGGTCGGCGTGGGCTTGTCGAGCTCGATGTCGATCAGCGATTCAGGATTCGAAATGGGCAAGTAGCGGGTCAAACCGATGGCTTTCATGACGTGTCCTTGTTGAGGTGACTTTGGATTCTTAATGCAAACGGTGACTGCATCGTATCGCGCGCCACGCTATCGGAAAACCGCGATAATGCAGGAAACATTTTTCGGGAAATCCATCGAATGGCGAGCGACGCATGGGTTGAAGGACACGCGCGAGACCGGCTCGATCTGCTGGACGTAAGCCTTTTCGTGCGGGCGGCGGCGCTCTCGAATCTGTCCTCGGCCGCGCGGGAGTTCGGTTTGTCGCCGGCCGTGGCGAGCGCGCGGATCGCGGGCCTGGAGCGCATGCTGGGCGCGCGGCTGCTGCATCGGACGACGCGGCGCGTGAGCGTCACGCAGGAAGGCGAGATTTTCGCGGCGCATGCGCGCCAGTTGCTGGATGCGGCGGAAGCGGCGCGCGCGTCGGTCGGCCGGGCGCTCGCGGAGCCGCATGGGCGGCTGCGCGTGACGATGCCCTCTTCGCTCGGCCGTCAGCACATCTCGCCGTTGATTCCGGCATTTCTCACGCAGTATCCGAGCGTGACGATGGACTTGCGCATGACGGATCAGATCGTCGATCTGGTGGATGAAGGCATCGACCTCGCGATACGCATCGGCGCGTTGAAGGACTCGACGCTCGTCGCGCGCAAGCTCGCGAGCAACCGGCGCGTGCTATGCGCGTCGCCTGCCTATCTCGAGAAACACGGCACGCCGCGCCATCCCGCCGATCTTGCGCAGCACGAATGCGTGATTCTCGCCGATCAGCGCGACTGGAGTTTCGTCACGCCGACGGGCGTAATCGATGTGCGCGTGTCCGGCCGGCTCGTCACCGACAACGGCGAAGTGATCCGCGATGCGCTCGCGGCGGGCATCGGTATCGGGCTGAAGTCGACGTGGAGCGTGGCCCCGTTGCTGGCGAGCGGAGAACTCGTCACGGTGCTCGATGACTATCCGATCGCGCAGACCGTCGCGATCTGGGCGGTGTACCCGAGTCGCGCCTTCGTTCCGCCGAAGACGCTGGCGTTCATCGAGTTTCTCGCGGGCCGGTTCGGGGAGCCGCCTTATTGGGACGTCGAGCCGGCAGCGGTGATGCGGTAGCGAGTTTTGTGATTTGCATGCCGCATGCCCTATGCCGGATGCAAAATGCCAAAAATACCCGCACGGCGTCGAGGTAGCGCCCCTCGCGCGTACATCTCCCCAGGCGGTTCGGCCACGCGCCGTACTGGGACCGTCGAGTAGGCTGCGGTCGTGCGGTAGGGAGTTCTGTGTTTTGCATGCTGCGTGCCCTATGCCGCATGCAAGATGCCAACGCTGCTCGCCCGGCGTTGAGGTAGCGCCCCGCCCTACATCTCGCAAAGCGGCTCGGCGAGCCGCGGTATTGGCACGTCGAGCCGGCTGCGGTGATGCGGTAGCAAGTCTTGCGTTTTGCATGGCTCACGCGCTATGCCGAATGCAAAATGCCAAGGATGCCCGCACGGCGTCGACGTAGCGCCCCTCGCGTACAGCTCGCGAGGCGGTTCGGCCACCCGCCGTACTGAGACCGTCGAGCCGGCCGCGGTCATGCGGTAGGGAGGTTCGCGTTTGCATGCCGCATGCCGCATGCCCTACGCCGCATGCAAAATGCCAAGGATGCCGCACGGCGTCGAAACAAGACCCCGCCCCGTACAATACCCGCTTCCCGCGCCATCGCTCGAAACATACCCGCTCCGATGAACCTCGTCATTCAAAGCCCCGCCCCGATCGCCGATTCGCATTTGCGGCCGCTTGCCGCCCTCGCCCGCTCGCGCACGGCTTCACGTATCGACGACACGCTGTTGCGCCTCGTCGATGCCGATCCGCTTCAGCGTCCCGACGTCGATGCGTATTGCGGAACGCAGGCGCTCGACTACGCCTACATCGAGCCGCAAGCGCAGCTTTCCGATTTCGGTCTCGTCGCCATGGACATGGACTCGACGCTGATCACCATCGAATGCATCGACGAGATCGCGGACTTTTGCGGGCTGAAGGCCGAAGTCGCCGCCATCACGGAAGCGTCGATGCGCGGCGAGATCAAGGACTTCAACGAAAGCCTCACGCGCCGCGTCGCCCTGTTAAAGGGCCTCGACGCCACGGCGCTCGAACGCGTCTATGAAGAA
Organism: Caballeronia sp. GAWG1-5s-s; assembly: GCF_023631445.1. Taxonomy (NCBI): domain Bacteria; kingdom Pseudomonadati; phylum Pseudomonadota; class Betaproteobacteria; order Burkholderiales; family Burkholderiaceae; genus Caballeronia; species Caballeronia sp. GAWG1-5s-s. Next base: position 62,355 of record NZ_JALQDC010000005.1, read on the forward strand.
CGCCTGCGACTGTCGCCGGGGGCGGAGCGCATGCTGGAAGGCGCGCGCGCGGCGGGACTGAAGACGCTGCTCGTATCCGGCGGATTCACGTTCTTCACCGAGCGCCTGAAAACGCGTCTCGGGCTCGACTACACGCGCGCGAACACGCTCGAAATCGTCGATGGCAAGCTGACCGGCAAGGTCATCGGTGAAATCGTGAATGCCGACGTGAAGGCGCGCACGCTGCGCGAGACGTGCGAGAAGATCGGCATCGATCCGAAGCGGGCGATTGCAATGGGCGACGGCTCCAACGATCTGAAGATGATGGCCGAAGCCGGCCTGTCCGTGGCGTTTCGCGCGAAGCCCGTCGTGCGGGAGTTGGCGAGCGTCGCGTTCAACTTCGTCGGACTGGACGGACTGCTTCGCCTCTTCTGAACGAGGCAAGCGCAGCGTCCGTCACGTCACGTTACGTTACGCGAACGCCTTGCCGAACGCGGATTCGATGTCCGCGCGCAAATCCGCTTCGTCTTCCAGACCCACGTAGAGCCGCACGAGCACGCCTTCGTGCGGCCATTGCGACGCGGTGCGCATCGAGCGCACGTTGTAGGGCATCGCGAGGCTATGCGCGCCGCCCCAGCTCCAGCCAATCGAGAATAGTTCGAGCGCCTCGACGAACGCATCGACCTGTTCGGCGCTGTATCGGGCATCGAACACGATCGAGAACAAGCCACCCGCGCCGCCCGAAAAGTCGCGTGCGAAAAACTCATGGCCGGGGCAATCGTCGAGCGCGGGATGCAGCACCGCCGCCACTTCTGGGCGCGTCTTGAGCCAACGCGCGAGCGCGAGCGCCGAGCGGTCGTGCGCTTCGTAACGCAGTTTCATCGAAGGCAGGCTGCGCAAGACGAGCGATGCATCGTCCGCCGACACACCGACGCCCAGCCGCATGCGCGCGCGCTTGAGCTTCTTGTGCAATTCGACGTCGCGCGTGATGGTTGCGCCCATCAGAATGTCGCTGCCGCCCGACTGGTACTTCGTCAGCGCCTGCACCGAAATATCGACGCCGTGATCGAACGGCTTGAACGCGAGTCCCGCCGAGAACGTGTTGTCGATCGCGGTCACGATGCCGCGCGCCCGCGCGACCGCGGCGATGGCCGGCACGTCCTGCACTTCCATCGTGACCGAGCCGGGCGCTTCGAGCCAGATGAGCTTCGTGTTGGGACGGATCGAATCGGCGATGCCGGCGCCGATCATCGGATCGTAGTAGCTCACTTCGAGGCCGAAGTCGCTCGCGAGCCAGTCTGCATGCTCGCGATTCGGCGAGTACGCGTTGTCCGGCACGAGCACGTGATCGCCCGCTCTGACGAGGCCGAAGTACACGTTCGAAATCGCCGCGAGGCCGGACGGCTGCAAGAGCGCATGCTCGCCACCTTCGATCGCGGCGAGGCGCTGCGCGAGCGCGATCGTCGTCGGCGTGCCGTGCAGGCCGTAGCGCCACTTCGAGTCGTCGCTCCAGACGAGCGCGCGCATGGTCGCGAGATCCGGAAAAACGACCGTCGAGGCCCGCGCCACCGGCACGGAGAACGACTCGAAGCCGGGCGTGATGCGGTCGTCCGGCTGGACGATGCGCGTTTGCAGGTCTCGGTCCTTGCTGCTGAAATCGGTCATGGGCTGGCTGTCAGCGTGGATGGAAGAAGGCGTTATTCGCCGATGATGACGTTGCTCGTGCCGCCGACGGCGTTCGACGGCGACGGCGGCAGCGCAGGAGGCGCCGGCTCAAGCGATGGCGCAGCAGGCGCCGCATTGCCCGCTGGCGCGCGCGGAAGCATGACGCCAGCGACGGCAGGCCGCAGTTCGAAAGGCTGCGCATTCGAATCGTCCGGGTCCATGCGTTCGCCCGAGACGCTTCCGTCCGCCTCGAACTTGCCGACCCAGTTGCCGGTGATGTGCGTCCCGTCGTTCGACTCCTCGATTTCGAGCGTTTCGCCGTCGCGGTCGCCCGCCACGAGAATCACCGTCGGACTGCCGGCGAAGCGATACTCGCCGTGCACGCCGGACGCGTCATCGGTCTTGGCGCCGAGCTTCATCTCGATCTGCTTGCCGCCGAGCGTGCCCACGTAGCGCGGAAAGCGCGCGTACTCCGGATTCGGCGCAAGCGGCTTTTGCGGCGGCAGCGCGAGCGTCCGGATCGCCTTGTCGGCGCCATACGATTCGCCGCTCGGCGCGCTCCGGGCGCTCGCTGACGCCGACGCCGACGCGTCGGGCGGCATCAGCGAATTGCAGCCCGCGAGTGCGAGCGCGACGAACACAGCGGCGGTCATCGTCAGCGCGGCCGGCAAGCCCGGCCGCTTCGTTGCTTCTCTCATCCTTCTTTCCTTCGATACCACGTCAGATACGCTCGAAGATCGCGGCGATCCCCTGCCCGCCGCCGATGCACATGGTCACGAGCGCGTAACGCCCGCCGATGCGCTGGAGCTCGTACAGCGCCTTCACCGTGATGAGCGCGCCCGTCGCGCCGATCGGATGCCCGAGCGAAATGCCCGACCCATTCGGGTTCACTTTCGCGGGATCGAGCCGCAACTCCTGCGTGACGGCGCAGGCTTGCGCGGCGAACGCTTCGTTGGCTTCGATCACGTCGAGATCGTCGACGGAAAGCCCGGCGCGCTCCAGCACCTTGCGCGTGGCCGGCACCGGGCCGATGCCCATGATGGTCGGATCGACGCCCGCGTGCGCGTACGCCACGAGCCGCCCGAGCGGCCGCGCGCCGCGCTTCTCCGCGACGCCGCGTTCCATCAGCACGACGGCTGCCGCGGCGTCGTTGATGCCGGACGCGTTGCCCGCCGTCACCGTGCCGTTCTCCTTCGCGAAGACCGGCTTAAGCTTCGCGAAGTCTTCCGCTGTCGCGTTCATGCGCACGTGCTCGTCGCGATCGAAGACGGTGTCGCCCTTCTTCGATGCCAGCGTGATCGGCAGAATCTGCTCCTTGAAGTAGCCGGCTTCGATGGCGTTGGCCGCGCGACGGTGCGATTCCAGCGCAAGCGCGTCCTGCGCCTCGCGCGTGATGCCGTACTTGTTCGCGACGTTCTCGGCCGTCACGCCCATGTGAATCTTGTGGAACGGGTCGTTGAGCGCGCCGAGCATCATGTCGACGACGCGCGCATCGCCCATGCGCTGGCCGAAGCGCGCGGCGGGCATCACGTACGGCGCGCGGCTCATGCTTTCCGCGCCGCCGCCGATGGCGATGTCGGCGTCGCCGAGCAGAATCGATTGCGCAGCCGACACGATCGCCTGCAAGCCCGAGCCGCACAGCCGGTTCACGGTGAGCGCGGGCGCGTGCTGCGACACGCCGCCGTCGAGCGCCGCGACGCGCGCGAGATACATGTCGCGCGGCTCGGTCTGGATCACGTTGCCGAACACGACCTGTCCGACTTCCTCGCCCGCGACGCTCGCGCGGGACAGCGCCTCGCGCACCACGCGCGCGCCGAGATCGGTCGGCGCGAAATCCTTGAGCGCGCCGCCGAAGTCGCCGATTGCCGTGCGCACGCCGCTTGCCACCACCACTTCGCGTTCCATGTCGTCTCCTTTGCCTATCGAGTGATTTTTTGAAAGCTCACGCCAGCGCGCGTTCGACGGCCGCCCGGTCAGGAATCGGCGCGACCGCGCCGAAGCCTTGCGTCGACAAGGCCGCCGCCGCGTTCGCGTAGTGCGCGGCCGTGAAAGGATCGTCGCCCGCGACGAGCCGCGCGATGAACGCGCCGCCGAAGCAATCGCCCGCGCCGGTCGCATCGACCGCATTCACGACGCGGCCCGGCACCACGCGCCGCTCGTCCGGCGTCGCGATATACGCGCCTTCCGGGCCGAGCTTCATCGCGACGATTTTCGGGCCGAGCGCGAGCAGCGAATCGACGATGGCGTCTTTGTCTTCATGGCCCGTGAGCACGGTGACGTCGTCCCAGCTCGGCAGACAGATATCGCTCTGGCGGATCGCTTCGAGCATCACCGCGCGGGCGCGGGCGAGCGGCCAGAGCTTCAAGCGCAGGTTCGTGTCGAAGCTGACCTTCACGCCGTTGCTGCGCGCATGGTCGATCGCCGCGAACGCGGCATCGCACGCGCTCACGCCGATGGCGAGACTAATGCCCGACAGATGCACGACTTTCGCCGCCGCGATCATGTCGAGCGGCAGATGCGCCGGCGCGTAGCGGCTCGCCGCCGACCCCGCGCGCAGATAATCGAAGCGATGCCCGCTCGCGCCGTGCGACACGAAATAGACGCCCGTTGGCGCGTCCGGATCGACGCGAACGGCGGACGTATCGACGTTCTCCGCACGCCACAGATCGAGCAGCAGTTGCCCGAACCCATCGTTGCCGACGGCCGAAACGAAGCCCGTCGCCGCGCCCTGCCGCGCCGCCGCGATCAGAAAGTTCGATACGTCGCCGCCGAAGCCTTGCAGATACGTCGGCTCGTCACGTCTCGCCTGATTGAACTCGATCATCGCCTCGCCGAGCGCGAGGATGTGCGGCGCGTGGGGCGTCTTCGGGGTCATCGATCAGACCTCGCCCCAGAGATCGTGGCCGTCCGCGCCCGTGATCTTCACCGAGACGAAGTCGCCTGCCTTGTAGCGCTTGGACGCCTTCGTCGGCGGCGCGATATACACGACGCCGTCGATTTCCGGCGCATCCGCCGCCGTGCGCCCGATGCCGCCTTCCGCGCTGATTTCATCGACGAGCACTTTCAGCGTCTTCCCGACTTTCTTCTTCATGCGCTTCGCCGACAGTTCCTCGGCCAGTTCCATGAAGCGCGCGCGGCGTTCCTCGCGCACGTCGTCAGGCAACGCGCCGTCGAGTTCGTTGGCGGTGGCGCCTTCGACCGGCGAATACGCGAAGCAGCCGACGCGATCCAGATCCGCTTCCTCGATGAAGTCGAGCAGCGTCTGGAACTGTTCCTCCGTCTCGCCCGGAAAACCCGCGATGAACGTGCTGCGAATCGTCAGATCCGGGCACATCGCGCGCCATGCCTTGACGCGCTCCAGCACCTTTTCGGCGTTGGCCGGGCGCTTCATGCGCTTCAGCACTTCCGGATGCGCGTGCTGGAACGGCACGTCGAGATACGGCAGCACGTGGCCTTTGAGCGGGCCTTCCGCCATCATCGGGATGACTTCATCGACGCTCGGATACGGATAAACATAATGCAGGCGCACCCACGCGCCGTACTGCGCGGCGAGTTCACCCAGCGCGCCGACGAGTTCGGTCATGCGCGTCTTGAGCGGCTTGCCGTTCCAGAAGCCGGTGCGGTACTTCACATCGACGCCGTACGCGCTCGTGTCCTGCGAGATGACGAGCAGTTCCTTCACGCCCGACTTGAAGAGATTCTCGGCTTCGAGCATCACTTCGGCGACGGGGCGCGAAACGAGATCGCCGCGCATCGACGGAATGATGCAGAACGTGCAGCGATGGTTGCAGCCTTCGGATATCTTGAGATACGCGTAATGGCGCGGCGTGAGCTTGATGCCGGCGGGCGGCACGAGATCGACGAACGGATCGTGCGGCTTCGGCAGGTGCGCGTGAACCGCGTTCATCACTTCGTTGGTCGCGTGCGGGCCGGTCACGGCCAGCACCTTCGGATGCACTTCCTCGATGAGCCCGCTGCCGCTCGCGCTCTTTTTCGCGCCGAGGCAGCCGGTCACGATGACCTTGCCGTTTTCGTTGAGCGCCTCGCCGATGGCGTCGAGGCTTTCCTGCACGGCTTCGTCGATGAAGCCGCAGGTATTGACGACGACGAGGTCGGCGCCGTCATAGCTGCCGGAGATTTGATAACCCTCGGCGCGCAACTGGGTGATGATCTGCTCCGAATCGACGAGGGCTTTCGGGCAGCCGAGGCTGACCATGCCGATCTTCGGCGCGGAGTTCGTCTTGACGATTGAATCTGGGGAATTTTTCACGGGGAAACGGTCGGATGAGGGGCGTCGCCGGACGCACGAGGCCAATCCCGTATTTTACCCCGGAGCATCCGTCAAAGCCGTTCCGGGCCGGCTCGCCCGAAGCGAGAACGCCCGACTTCCTTACTTCTTGTCCCCTGACGGCGCAGTCGGCGTCGGGAACGGGAACGTGTTGAACATCGTCTTCGCCTGATTCTGCATCTGCTCCTGCATCTGCACGAACATGTTCTTCGACTGCTCGATGTAGCTCGTCATCATGCCCTGCATCATCGGGGCCTGCATGTTCATGAACTGCGACCAGACTTCGGGGTTGAGCGCGTTGCCGTCGTAGATGCCCTTGCTTTGCTCGGAGAGCTTCTGCTGGATGTCGATGAACGCCTGGATGTTCTTCTCCAGATACGTGCCCATCATGCCCTGCATGGCGTGGCCGTAAAAGCGGATGATCTGCGAGAGCATCACCGACGAAAACATCGGCAAGCCGCCGCTCTCTTCTTCCAGAATGATCTGCAAAAGGATGCTGCGCGTCAGGTCGTCGTTGGACTTGGCGTCGAGCACCTTGAAGTCTTCCTGATCGAGCACGAGCTGCTTCACGTCGGACAACGTGATGTAGGTGCTCGTCTCCGTGTCATAGAGCCGCCGGTTCGGATATTTTTTGATGAGTCGTTCGGCGGATTTCTTTGTAGTAGTCGTGGTGGTCATTGAACGCCTTCAAAACGCGAGACTTTACTGCGATGGCAGCAAGCATGTCTTGCGTTGTCGCAAAAAAGCGTTGCTGCGGGTTCGCCGCATCGTTGATGTATCCGGCAGGCGGCATTCGCCGGCGCGGGCGCCCCATGCGCCCCGCCGGCGATCGCGGCCCGTCAGCCCATGTGCAAGCCACCGTTGAGCGAGAAATCCGCCCCGGTGGAAAAACCCGATTCCTCCGACGCGAGCCAGGCGACGATCGAGCCGATCTCGTCCGGCGTGCCGAGTCGCCGCACCGGAATGGTCGCGACGATCTTCTCCAGCACTTCCGGGCGAATGGACTTCACCATGTCCGTGCCGATATAGCCCGGCGAGACCGTGTTGACCGTCACGCCCTTGGTCGCCACTTCCTGCGCGAGTGCCATCGTGAAGCCGTGAATGCCGGCCTTGGCCGTCGAATAGTTCGTCTGGCCGAACTGGCCTTTCTGGCCGTTCACCGACGAAATGTTGATGACGCGGCCCCAGCCGCGCTCGACCATGCCGTCGATCACCTGCTTCGTGACGTTGAAGAGGCTCGTCAGATTGGTGTCGATGACCGCGGTCCAGTCCTCATGCGTCATCTTGCGGAACACGACATCGCGCGTGATGCCCGCGTTATTGACGAGCACGTCGACCTCGCCGACCTCGGCCTTCACCTTGTCGAACGCGTTCTTGGTCGATTCCCAATCGCTGACGTTGCCCTCGGACGCGATGAAGTCGAAGCCGAGCGCCTTCTGGTCTTCGAGCCATTTCACCCGGCGCGGCGAGTTCGGCCCGCAGCCTGCCACGACCGTGAAGCCGTCCTTGTGGAGCCGCTGGCAAATGCTGGTGCCGATGCCGCCCATCCCGCCCGTTACATACGCTACGCGCTTCGTCATGCTCGACTCCCTTTTCGTTATGCGGTGCGCGCCCGAAGGCGCCGCCCGCTTGTCCCTTTCTTCATTCCGACGCGGCTTGCAGCCGCTTGCCGCGTTACAGCCGCTCGACCGCCAGCGCGACGCCCATGCCGCCGCCGATGCACAGCGACGCCAGGCCCTTCTTCGCGTCTCGCTTCTGCATTTCGTGCAGCAGCGTGACCAGAATGCGGCAGCCCGATGCGCCGATCGGATGCCCGATCGCGATCGC
>NZ_JALQDC010000006.1:0-134857 GCF_023631445.1 Caballeronia sp. GAWG1-5s-s
GCCGTCACCGTGCCTTCCTTCGAGAACGCGGGCTTCAGTCCCGCGAGCGCTTCGGCGGTGACGCCGTGGCGCACGAACTCGTCCGTGGCGAACTGGATCGGCTCGCCTTTGCGCTGGGGAATCGACACCGGCACGATTTCGTCGTTGAAGCGGCCGGCCTTTTGCGCGGCCTCCGCCTTGTTCTGCGAGAGCGCGGCGAACGCGTCCTGCGCTTCGCGCGTGATGCCGTATTCCTTCGCGACGTTCTCGGCGGTGGTGCCCATGTGGTAGTTGTTATAGACGTCCCAGAGGCCATCGACGATCATCGAGTCGATCAGCTTCGCGTCGCCCATGCGAAAGCCGTCGCGCGAGCCGGGCAGCACGTGCGGCGCGGCGCTCATGTTCTCCTGGCCGCCCGCGACGATAATCTCCGAATCGCCCGCGATGATCGCGTTGGCCGCGAGCATCACTGCCTTGAGTCCCGAGCCGCAGACCTTGTTGATCGTCATGCCGGGGACCATCTCCGGCAAGCCGGCCTTGATGACCGACTGGCGTGCCGGGTTCTGCCCCGAGCCCGCGGTCAGCACCTGACCCAGAATGACTTCGCTGATTTGCTCGGGCTTGAGACCCGCGCGTTCGAGCACCGCGCGAATAACGGTGGCGCCCAGCTCCGGTGCTGCGATCTTCGCAAGCGAGCCGCCGAATTTGCCGACCGCGGTGCGCGCGGCCGATACGATCACTACGTCAGTCATTTCCGTTTCCTTTGGCATCGAATGTTAGAGCGGTGTGGCTGCGGCCGATCCATTCGCGTCGGTCAACTGTCGCGCTTGAGGACGTAACGGCCCGGAGCCGCCTCGATCACAGGATAATCCTTCGAGCCGAGCCCTGCGCTCGCCTTCTGCTGCTCGCCGGACTGCTTGGCGAGCCACTGCGTCCACGTCGGCCACCAGCTGCCGGGGTGCTCGCTCGCTGCCTCGAACCAGGCGTCGGCGGTCTCCGGCAGGCGCTCGCCCGCGCTATCGAGCATCCAGAAACTGCGCTTGTTCTTCGACGGCGGATTGATCACGCCCGCGATATGCCCCGATGCGCCGAGCACGAAGGTCTGCGGCCCGGAGAGCAGCGGCGCCGAAGCATACGCCGATTTCCAAGGCACGATATGGTCTTCGCGCGAACCATAGATGAATGTCGGCGTCGTGATGGTCGACAAGTCGATGGGCACGCCGAGCACCGTCACCGCGCCCGGTTCGCGCAGCTTGTTCTCCAGATACGTGTTGCGCAGATACCAGACGCACATGGGACCGGGCAGGTTCGTCGAATCGCTGTTCCAGAAGAGCAGATCGAACGCTTGCGGCGTGCGGCCTTTCAGGTAGTTATCGACGACGTAGTTCCACACCAGATCGTTCGGGCGCAGATACGAGAACGTGTTGGCGAACTCGATGCCGCGCATGAGTCCCGGCGGCGCGCCGTTCTTGCCGCCGATGGTCTGCTCGCGCATCGCCACGTGCGCCTCGTCGACGAAGACGTCGAGCACGCCCGTGTCGGAGAAGTCGAGCATCGAGGTAAGCAAGGTCATCGACGCGGCCGGCTCGTTGCCGCGCGCCTTCTCGACGGCGAGCGCGGTGGCGAGCAGCGTTCCGCCGATGCAGAAGCCGAGCGTATTGATCTTGTCCGCGCCGGAGATGTCGGAGACGACGCTCATCGCCTGCATCACGCCTTCGCCGACGTAATCGTCCCACGTCTTGTGAGCAATGGACTGGTCCGCATTGCGCCACGAGATCATGTACACCTGCTGGCCGGATTCGAGCGCATGACGCACGAGCGAGCCTTCCGGCGAAAGATCGAGGATGTAGAACTTGTTGATGCACGGCGGCACGATCAAGAGCGGCCGCGCATACACCTTCGGCGCGAGCGGCTTGTACTGAATGAGCTGCATGAGCTCGTTCTCGTACACGACCGCGCCTTCGGTCGTCGCGACGTTCTTGCCGATGGCGAACACCGATTCGTCCGACTGCGAGATCTTGCCACGCTGCATGTCGTTGAGCAGGTTCAGCATGCCCTGGCGCAGGCTTTCGCCCTTGCTTTCGATGAGCGCCTTCTGCGCCTCGGGATTCAGCGCCAGATAGTTGCTCGGCGCGGCCGCGGCGGCCCACTGCTGGACGGCGAAACGAATGCGCTCGCGCGTCTTCGGATCGCTCTGCACGGCGTCGGCGAGTTCCTGAAGATAGCGCGCGTTCAGCAGATACCATGCGGCCGTGAATGCGAACGCGGGCGTCGATTGCCACGCGGTGTCCTTGAAACGCCGATCCTTGAGCGCAGCCGGATCGATGCTCTGTCCGCTCGCCTGTTTCATCAGTTCGCCGACGTCGCGCGTGTAGTCGCTTTGCAGTTGATGCAGGCGCTCGGGCGCGATGGCCGCCGTCGGAATCTTCGGCAACGTCGGCAGGCCCTGCATCGCCGCGCCGAAGCCCGGCATGCTGCTCGCGAGCTTCGCGAATTCGGCGAGACCGTTCATCTTCGCGAGGTCCGGCATCTGCGGCATGCTCGCGATGGTGGGGAAAGCGGTCGGAAATCCACCGGGAAGCGCGCCGGGAAGTCCGCCGAAACCCTGAAACGGGAAGCCGCCGAACGCGGAAGAAGGCGAAGCGCCGCCATTCGCGGACGCGCCGTCAGCCGTCGGATTCGCCGGATTCGTCTGCTGAGTGAATTTCGCCCACTGCGCCGGATCGGCGACCGCGCGCCACGCGTTCAGCCATTGCTCGAACGCCTGCTGTACGCCTGCCGTGTTGTCGGCTGCTGGCTGCGCCGCGGTGCTGTCTTCGGCGGCGGTACGGGAGCGGGAAGATGATGAGGATGTTTTGGAAGCCATACCCGCCTTTGACCTCTGAGTCTCGAAAGACTGATTGCTGATGCAGGCATTGCCGGGCCGTCTCGGCCAGCGCGCGAAAGTATGGGTGCGCCTTTGCGCGCCGGGCGGGAGTCCGCCCTCGCTACGCCGTGCCCGATTGAACACAATTCTGGGAACATTCTTGCGCTTGGGCGTCAAGCATGTCAATGCTTCGTCCCGATTTTGCCGCAGTGCGATGTTTTTATAATTATCGTTTTCCCCCATGAAAGAAATGCCTGTTTGCCGCGCCTTTCCGGGCGTTGGGTGACGCGGCTTCCCGATCAGTCGGCGAGCCAGATCATCGCGGCCATGCGGCCCGTGACGCGGTCGCGCCGGTAGGAATAGAAGCGCGTTTCTTCGGTCACGGTGCAGTGCGTGCCACCGTGAATGCGCGCCGCGTCGATGCCGATATCGGCCAGCCGCAACCGCGCGAGCGCGTAAATGTCCGCGAAGTATTTGCCGGGCGCGCTGGCGGCCTTGAACGCGGCTGCGGTCGCATCCCGTCGATGCACCGGACTCGCGGCGACGAACGCGTCGAGCACGTCTTCGCCGACTTCGAACGCATTCGGTCCGATAGCCGGTCCGAGATACGCCGTCAGTGCCGATGCCGGCGCGCCCGCGAGCGCCGCCACGCGCTCGCCCGTCCGCTCGACGATGCCGCCTGCGAGCCCACGCCAGCCCGCATGCGCCGCGCCGACCGCGCGGCCTTCGTCATCGCAGAAGAGCACGGGCAGGCAGTCCGCCGTCATCACGACGCAGACGATGCCGGCGCGATCCGTCACGCTCGCGTCGGCGCGCGTCGGCCCTGACGCGCGTGCCTCGATGACGGCGTGAGCGTCTTCCACTTGCGTGCCGTGAATCTGTTCGAGCCACGCGGCGGCGCGCGCGCCGGTCAGGGCGAGCGCCCGGCGGCGGTTCTCCTGCACGGCGGCGGGCGCATCCCCGGTCGAAAGACCCAGATTCAGACCGCCCGCTTGCGGCGCGCCGCCGTGATACGGCGCCTCGCTCACGCCGCCCGCGCGCGTCGTCACGAAGGCGTGGACGCGCGGTGCCACGCGCCATTGCGGCCAGAGGCAGTGTTTCGGGTCCAATGCGTGTGGCTGAGCCGCGTGCGAATCGGTCATGCTTCGTCGTCCTCGTAATCGTCGTCTTCGTCTTGCTCGTCTTCCTCCCAGTCTTCGTCCGCCTCGTAGACCTGCACGAACTCTTCGTCTTCGTCTTCTTCGTCGAGGTCCGCTTCGTCTTCGCGTCCGAATCCGAGTGCGGCGGCGAGCGCGGTCATATCCTCGGGCACGTCGGCGCGCCAGTGCACGGCCTTGCCCGTCACCGGATGAATCAGGCCGAGCCGCCACGCATGCAACGCCTGCCGCGCGAAGCCGTCCGGCAGCGGCGTCACCGAACGCTTGCCGCGCGCGCGCCCGTAGACCGGATCGCCCAGAAGCGGATGTCCGACGTGCGCGCAATGCACGCGAATCTGGTGCGTGCGGCCCGTTTCGAGATCGCAATGAATGGCGCTCACCGGCTGGCCTTGCCATCTCGCCCGGTCGATGGTGCGAAAGTGCGTGCGCGCGGGCTTGCCCGCCGCGCTCTGCACGACCGCCATGCGCGTGCGTTCGCGCGGATCGCGGCCGATGGGCGCGTCGATGGTGCCGTCCTCCGGCATGGTGCCCCACACGAAAGCGACATAGCGACGCTTGACCGTGCGCGCCTGCAACTGGCGCACGAGGTCCGTTTGCGCTTCGAGCGTGCGCGCGACGACCATCAGCCCGGACGTCTCCTTGTCCAGCCGATGCACGATGCCCGCGCGCGGCAAGCCGGCCGCGGCACTGCCGTAACGATGCAGCAGGCCGTTCAGCAGCGTGCCGCTCCAGTTGCCGGCCGCGGGATGCACGACCATTCCCGCGGGCTTGTTGATGACGACGAGCGCGTCGTCTTCGTACACGATGTCGAGCGGCACCGGCTCGGGCGTGAAGGCGAGTTGCTCGGGCAACAGGTCAGGGACGAGCGAAATGGTCGCGCCGAGCGGCACCGGCTGGCGCACTTTTGCGCTCGCGCCGTCGACCAGCACGCGGCCCTCTTCGATCCAGCTTTGCAGACGGCTGCGCGAAAACTCCGGGAAAACCTTGGCAAGCACTTTGTCGAGCCGGTCGCCCGCGAGTTCGTTGGGCACGCGCGCCGTGCGAGGCGCGTCGGCGCCTGGCTGCGGGCCCGCGCCGGCTTCCGATTCGGGCAAAGCCGAGTCGTCGCCGTTGGCGCATGGGCTATAATCTTTGAGTTGGTCTTTGGTACGACGAGTACTTGAGCGAGTCATGTGAACGAGAGATTGACGGGGAGCAGACCGCGGTCTCTATCGAAGCCGACTGGAAGCCGACAGCCTGACGAGTCATCACGCGCGAGCGTTGCGAGCCACGAAACGACGTGATCGACCGAGCAGCGCGCCGCGCGCAAAGACTGCACCGGAAGCACTGCCGCACACAGTTGGAATCAGTTAAGAAGCAAGCCAGAAATCAGCCCAGGAAATGCAAGCACTGATGCGAGCCTTCAACACCATTCATCAAGCGATGCAGCGATCGATCAAGTATCTGGCGCTGGCCGCGAGCGTCGCCATCGTCACGGCCTGCCACGGCCTGCCCGAGAAGACCGACGAAACGGCAACGTGGAATAACAACAAATTATATACGGAGGCCCAGGACGCGCTATCCGGCAGCGACTGGGGCAAGTGCGCCAAGTATTTCGAGGCGCTCGAGGGCCGCGACCCGTTCGGCCACTTCGCGCAGCAGGCGCAGATCAACGTCGCGTACTGCAACTGGAAGGACGGCGAAACCGCCTCGGCGGATCAGGCCATCGACCGCTTCATCCGCTTGCATCCGGATCATCCGGATATTGCCTACGCGTATTATCTGAAGGGCATGATCCACTTCAACGACGACCTCGGTCTCTTCGGCCGCTTCTCCGGCCAGGACATGAGCGAGCGCGATCCGAAGTCGCTGCGCGAGTCGTATGACGCGTTCAAGGTGGTCGTCGACAAGTATCCGCAAAGCAAGTACGCGCCGGACGCCGCCCAGCGCATGCGCTATATCGTGAACGCGCTGGCTTCGCATGAAGTGCATGCCGCCGATTACTACTTCCGCCGTGGCGCGTATGTGGCCGCGATCAACCGGGCGCAACTCGCCATTCGCGAATACAAGAACGCCCCGGCGACCGAAGACGCGCTGCACATCATGATGATGTCGTATCAGAGGCTCGATCAACCGCAACTCGCCGACGACACCAAGCGCGTGCTGGCCGCGACGTTCCCGGACAGCCCGTATGTCACCGGCAAGCGCCGTCCGGGCACGGATAAGCCCTGGTATCAGATCTGGTAATGCATGTCGAACGGCCGGCGCGCGTGCGCCGGCTTCGTTTGCAAGGGCGTTGAATCGCCCTATTTTTTCGTCCAGATTTTTGCCATTTAGCAACAAAATCCGGCAACAGAATCCCGCAACAAAATTTAGCTATCCTGATGGCGTTCGCAGGCATCCGTGCAAAGCGAGCCCTCGCCTGCAACACGTTTTCTGCAAGAGACCAGCATGGCTGTAACGGTTCCGCGCACCCAGCGCGACGCATTTCTCGACACGATGGATTCCTTGCTGCCCTGGCCGACGCTGTGCGCGATCGTCCAGCCGAACCTCGAGGCGCGGGTGCACACCGAGCGCATGCTGCGGATTTGCCTGCTGCAAAGCTGGTTCGGTCTGTCCGATCGTGATTGCGCGGACGCGCTCATCGACAGCATCGGGCTTCAGCGGTTTGCGCGTATCGACGCCGAACGCGACGGCTTTCCCGACGCGCGCGCTATCCGTGCGTTTCGCGGCGACCTGCAGTCGCGGGAACGGGCGCAGCCGTTGGCGGCCGAGGTCAACCGCGTGCTGGCGTCGAACGGGATCCGCGTCAAGCCGGGCGCGATCGTCAACGCGCGCATCTTCGCCGACGCGCCGGGGCGACGCGACGAAACCGCGCCGAAGCCCGTCGCCAGCAAGGCTGCCACGCGGCCGAGCTTCGGCGGCGCATACGGCCGACAATCGATGCGCGTGCGCCTCGCGCGTGGCGCCGACGAGGCCGCAGCCGAGCGCGCCGCGCGGCTCGCTCAGGCGATCTTCAACGTGCGCAGCGTCACGGAGGGCTAGTCGGCCAGTTCCACCGCCGAGCTGGGCGAATCGCTGAAGAACGCGCGCACGACATCCAACTCGCGCGTGCGCTTGAACGGCGGCAGGCTTTGCCAGATGCGCCGTCCGTACGGTTTGTCGACGAGCCGCGTGTCGCAGATCATCAGCACGCCGCGATCCGTTTCCGCGCGGATCAGGCGACCCGCGCCCTGCTTCAGCGTGATGACGGCCTGCGGCAACTGATGCACGGCGAACGGGCTCAGTCCTTTTTTCGTGAGCGCATCGAGCCGCGCGGCCAGCACCGGATCGTCCGGCGGCGCGAACGGCAGCTTGTCGATCACGACGAGCGACAGCGCGTCGCCGCGCACATCGACGCCTTCCCAGAAGCTCTGACTACCCACGAGAATCGCGTTGCCGTAGGCGCGGAAACGGTCGAGCAGTTCTGTGCGGCTCGCATCGCCCTGAACCAGCAGCGGATTCTGCCAGCCGCGACGCTCGATCACGTCGCGTAGGCGCGCCGAAATGCGATCGACCGCGCGCAGCGTCGTGCAGAGGACGAACACGCCGCCGCCCGCCGCTTCGATCACGGGCAGCGCCGCCTCGAAGACGGCATCCGTGAACTGGGGCGACGACGGCTGCGGCAGATTGCGCGGCACGTACAAGAGCCCTTGCGTCGGATAGTCGAACGGGCTCGGCAGCGTCATGGAGCGACGCGCGTTCAGGCCCATTTGCGCCGCATAGTGCGTGAAGTCGCCGCGCACCGAAAGCGTCGCCGACGTGAAGATCCACGCACGCGGCACGCCCGCGCGCTGCTTCGCGAAGATCGGCGCCACCGAGAGCGGCGTCTCGTGCAACTGCACCGTGTGCGAGAACACCTCGACCCAGCGGACCATCTCGTTCGGCTCGTCCTTCGCCGTCTGTTGCGCCGTGTCTTCGTCGTCCGCGACGGCGCGTTCGAGCGGCGTCGGCGGCGTGGTCCAGCCCGCGAGCAAGTCCTGCAATTCACGCGCGCGCCGCACGAGCGCCTGCAACGATTCCGCCCGCTCCGCATGCGACGACAACGCCGCCGTGAGCGCATCGAGGTGCGTTTCGAGCGTGTCGAGCGCCTCGAAGAGCGGATGCGCGTCCGGAAGCTGGCCGAGCGAGAAGCGCGCCGAATCTTCCTTGAACGCGAGCCGCAGATCACGCGCCGCCCGCTCCAGCGCCGCGCCGAGCTTGGTCCAATCCGCCGCGTCGCGCGCGTGACTCAGGCCTTCCGCGACGGTGTCGCGCGCCAGTTCCAGCAGTTGCGTGGTGGAAAGCGTCTCGCCGAAGAAGAGCGTCGCCGTCTCGGGCAACTGATGCGCTTCGTCGAAGATGATGGTGTTGGCCATCGGCAGCAATTCGGCCATTCCCGTATCGCGCAACATCACGTCGGCGAAGAACAGATGGTGATTCACCACGACGATATCGGCCTGCTGCGCCTCCTTGCGCGCCTGCATCACGAAGCAGTCCTTGTAGTGCGGACACTCCTGACCGAGGCAGTTGTCGCGCGTGGACGTGACCATCGGCCAGACGGGCGAGTTTTCGGGGACGCTCGCGAGTTCGGCCTTGTCGCCCGTGCGCGTGATTTTCGCGAAGCGGACGATCTCCTGCAGATGCGACGTGTCCTGCCGCGAGGGCAGCCGGCCGTTGTCGGCGGTTCGCTCCAAATAGTAGTGACAGAGGTAGTTCGCGCGGCCCTTGAGCATGGCGACCGACACCGGCACGGCGAGCGCGTCGCGCACGGTCGGGATGTCGCGCTGGAAAAGCTGATCCTGCAGATGCTTCGTGCCCGTCGAGACGATGACCTTGCCGCCCCACAACATCGCGGGAACGAGATACGCGTAGGTCTTGCCCGTGCCGGTGCCGGCCTCGACGATCAACGTGTTCTCGCCGCCGTCGATGGCGGCCTTCGCGGTCGCGATGCCGACGTCGTCGGCCGTCTCGTCGTCGGGCGCCTGCGGCTTGTCCGACGGCCCCAGCTTGCGCGCGGGGCGGCGCTGCGCCTCGAACATCGCGGGCTCGGGCATCGCGCGGCCGGACGCTTCCATCGCGGCGGCGACCGAGCGCGCCATTTCGATCTGCGATGCGCGCGGCCGATAGCCGTCGATGGCGCGGGCGAGCAGGCCATCGGCGGAGAAGATCGCATCGAGTTCGACGCTGCGTTTGTTCGTCAGCGCGAGCGGCGCGCTCGCGGCATCGGACGGTTGGGCGGGAGAGTTCAAAGGGAGCCTGATCCTGCGAATACTGCGGTTTCGTGCCGTGCGCCACGCGCAGGCGACTGCGCCACGCGTCGGGGCCGCTCAGTGCGGGTCCGTGTCCAGCTGCAATTGCAGCAGGAGGATGGTGTCTTTCACCTTGAGCTTGCGCTTTTTCAAGCGCCGTAACTCGAGGTCGTCGATGCCGGACAGCTTGCCGATGAGCGTGTCCAGACCGCGATGCTCGTCCTGCAATTGCGCGATGCGGTCGCGGATCATCGCGGCATCCGCTGCGGTTTGTCGGGGTGCGTTCAAGCGTTGCTGCATGCTCGCCTCCTGTCCCGGGACACCCGGTCGGCCCGGTGGGCCCGGTCTTCGCGCCGACGCGGCGCTACTTGCCTTGCTGCTGCTGTTGTTGCTGCTGTTGCTTCAACTGCTCTTGCTGTGCTTGCTGTGCCTTTTCCTGCTGCTTGCGGGCGGCTTCCTTCTGACGCGCCTCGACTTCCGCGCGATGCTGCGCGGCTTCCTGCTGCTTCTGCTCGAATCGCTGCGCCTTCTGTTCGCGCTCCTGCGCTTCCTGCACGCCGCGGGCGCGGGCGTCCTCCAGCTTCTTCTGGTAGTCCGCCTGCTTCTGATCGTAAGCCTTCTGGTTCGCCGCGCGCTGCGGGGCTTCGGCGTTGCGCTGGGCGGCGGCGAGCGCGTTCTGGCGCTGCTTGTCCTCGTACGCCTGCTGGTTCGCGCGCTCGTTGGCCGCGCGTTGCGGCGCGTCGGCTTCGTATTGCGCCTGTTTCAACGCCGTCTGCCGGTCGCGCTCCTTCACGCGTTCGGCGCGCTGCTCGTCGTTCAGCGCGAGTTGTTCCTGCCGGATCTGCTGACGCGCCTCGCGCATCTCGGTGCGCGCATTGTCGAGACAATGGTTCACGAAGAACTTGCTGTAGCAGTCGTGCTGCTTCACGCCATAGCGGTAGTCGTTCTCCGACGTGCGCTGGTCGAGCGCCTTCTGACGCCCCTCGAAGCCGGCTCGAAGGGCGGCGTCGGCGCTGCTGTCGGCGCTGGCCGGGCCGCTTTGCGACGCATCGAGCGGCTGCGTGCTTACCGCGGTCGTCGGGTCGATGGGCTTCGGCGTCTGGGCGTTCGCATGCCGCGGCAGGACGACGGCAAGCGCGCATATCGACGATGCGGCAACGGCCATCGGCGCGAGCTTCGTAAGGCGAAAATTGAGCAAGTTGATGAACGGCAACGTGATAAGGAATCAGGTGCGCGAAGGTGAAAAACGGGCGTGCGCGGTCCCGAAATTCTATCACCGCGCGCCGGGGCGCTTCGGCATTTATGGCAAAATGCCCCGCTCAGAAACCCGGCCCATCGCTCGTCGCGGCGCGCCGCGAGGCCTCGAGCGCCGCCCGCCCGGACGCGGCGATGCAGGACGCCCGCGCCGCTTTCCGACGAGCCAGCAGACAGCGCAATCATGACGGAAACCGTAGCACTCAAGATCGTACAGCGCATTGCCACCGAGCTCACCGTGCAGCCGCGCCAGGTCGCCGCCGCCGTGCAGCTTCTCGACGAAGGCTCCACTGTCCCGTTCATCGCCCGGTATCGGAAGGAAGTCACCGGCAATCTCGACGACACGCAACTGCGCACGCTCGAAGAGCGCCTTCTCTATCTGCGCGAACTCGAAGACCGGCGCGCGGCGATCCTGCAAAGCATCGACGAGCAAGGCAAGCTGACCGACGAACTGCGTGGCGCGATCGAAGGCGCCGACAGCAAGCAGGTGCTCGAAGACCTCTATCTGCCGTACAAGCCGAAGCGCCGCACGCGCGCCCAGACCGCGCGCGAAGCCGGGCTCGAGCCGCTCGCGCAGGCGCTCCTCGCCGATCCGACGCTCGATCCGCACACCGAAGCGGCAAAGTTCGTCGATGCCGAGAAAGGCGTCGCGGACACGAAAGCCGCGCTCGACGGCGCGCGCGACATTCTCTCGGAGCAGTTCGGCGAAACCGCCGAGATTCTCGGCAAGCTGCGCGACTATCTGTTCAACCAGGGGCTCCTGATATCGAGCGTGGTGGACGGCAAGGAAGGCGAAGAAGGCGAGAAATTTCGCGATTACTACGACTACAGCGAGACGGTGCGCACGGTGCCGTCGCATCGCGCGCTCGCGCTCTTTCGCGGGCGCAATGCCGGCGTGCTGTCGGTGAAGCTCGGTCTCGGCGAAGAACTCGACGGCCAAGTGCCGCATCCGTGCGAAGCGATGATCGCGCACCATGTCGGCATTGCGAACCGCAACCGCCCGGCCGACAAGTGGCTCTCCGATGTCTGCCGCTGGTGCTGGCGCGTGAAGGTGCAGCCGCATATCGAGAACGAACTGCTCACGCAACTGCGCGAAGAAGCCGAACATGAAGCGATTCGCGTGTTCGCGCGCAATCTGAAAGACCTGCTGCTGGCGGCGCCCGCAGGTCCCAAGGCCGTGATCGGTCTCGATCCGGGTCTGCGCACCGGCGTGAAGGTGGCGGTCGTCGATCGCACCGGCAAGCTGCTCGCCACCGATACGATCTACCCGCACGAGCCGCGCCGCGACTGGGACGGCTCGCTTGCGAAGCTCGCGCGGATTGCACGCGAGACGAAGGCCGAGCTGATTTCGATTGGTAACGGCACCGCATCGCGCGAAACCGACAAGCTCGCGAGCGAACTCATCGCGAAGCATCCGGATCTGAAGCTGCAAAAGATCGTGGTGTCGGAAGCGGGCGCGTCCGTCTATTCGGCGTCCGAACTCGCGGCGAAGGAGTTTCCGGAACTCGACGTGTCGCTGCGCGGCGCGGTGTCGATCGCGCGGCGTCTGCAAGACCCGCTCGCGGAACTGGTCAAGATCGAGCCGAAAGCCATCGGCGTCGGTCAGTATCAGCATGACGTGAACCAGCGGGAGCTCGCGCGCTCGCTCGACGCCGTGGTGGAAGACTGCGTGAACGCCGTCGGCGTGGATGCGAACACGGCTTCCGTCGCCCTGCTCGCCCGCGTGTCGGGTCTCAATGCGACGCTCGCGCGCAATATCGTCGAGTATCGCGACGCCAACGGGCCGTTCCCGTCGCGCGAACATCTGCGCCGCGTGCCGCGTCTCGGCGACAAAACCTTCGAGCAGGCGGCGGGCTTTCTGCGCATCAACAACGGCGAGAATCCGCTCGACCGCTCGTCGGTGCACCCGGAAGCGTATCCGGTGGTCGAGCGCATCCTCGCGAAGATCAACAAGCACGTCGGCGATGTGCTCGGCAAGCGCGAGGCGCTCGCGGGCCTCTCGCCGGCCGAATTCGTCGACGATCGTTTCGGTCTGCCGACCGTGCGCGACATTCTCGCGGAACTCGAAAAGCCGGGCCGCGATCCTCGCCCCGAGTTCAAGACCGCGACGTTCCGCGAAGGCATCGAGAAAATCTCGGACCTCGCGCCGGGCATGGTGCTCGAAGGCGTGGTGACGAACGTCGCGGCGTTCGGCGCGTTCGTCGATATCGGCGTGCATCAGGACGGACTCGTCCACGTGTCGGCTATGTCGACGAAGTTCATCAAGGACCCGCACGAAGTCGTGAAGGCCGGTCAGGTCGTGAAGGTCAAAGTGCTCGAAACCGACGTCAAGCGCCAGCGGATCTCGCTGACCATGCGCCTCGACGACGACTTCGCTCCCGCATCCGCAGCCAACGCGGGCGCGCCTGCGCGCGGCGGTCAGGATCGGCGCGCAGGCGGCGGGCGCGACGCGCGTCCGAACCAGCGCCGCGAGCCGGAACCGGCAGGCGCGATGGCCGCGGCGTTCGCGAAACTCAAACGCTGATTCGGCCGGCTCCAACGAAAAAACCCACGCTTCGCGGCGTGGGTTTTTTGTTTGTGACAGGTGCTTGAGAGCGCGGTCAGATCTCGATCTTGGTCCCAAGTTCGACCACGCGGTTCGCCGGAATGCTGAAGAAATCGGTCGGCTTCGCGGCGTTCTGATGCATCCACGCGAAGACACGCTCGCGCCACACCGACATGCCCGGAAGCTCCGTCGGCACGACTGTTTCGCGCGCCATGAAGAACGAGGTGTCCATCAGCTCGAAGGTCATCGCATGCGTGCGCGTGATCTGCTCGAGCACGGCCTTCACGTCCGGCGTTTCGTTGAAGCCGTACGCCGCTTTCACCAGAAACAGCCCGCCGCCGATGTCCTTCACGTCCAGGCGATGCGAGTCGTCCACATACGGAATATCGCGCGTGAGGAAGTTCAGGAAAATCGTGCGCTCGTGCAGCACCTTGTTGTGCTTGAGATTGTGCAGAAGGCTCACCGGAACGAGCGAATCGCTGCCCGTCAGATAGATGGCAGTGCCCGACACGCGATGCGGCGGATGCGCGAGCAGCCCTTGAAGGAACGGCATGAGCGGAATACCGTCGGCCGCCGTGCGATCCTTCACGATCATGCGGCCCTTGTACCACGTCATCAAGAGGAAGAAGAGCGCCCCGCCGATGCACAACGGCAGCCAGCCGCCCTGCTCGATCTTCAACAGGCTCGCGCCGAAGAAGCCGATGTCGATCACGAGGAACACGGCGATCATCCCGCCGACGAGAAAGCGGTTCCAGCCCCACAGGTTCGTCATCACGACCGACACTAGGATGGTGGTCACCAGCATCGTCGCAGTCACGGCGAGACCATAGGCCGCCGCCAGATTCTCCGAGCTCTTGAAGCCGACGACGATGCACAGAATGATGAACAGCAGCATCCAGTTGACGAGCGGAATATAGATCTGCCCGATGGCCAGTTCCGACGTATGCAGGATCTTCATGCGCGGCACGTAGCCGAGCTGGATGGCCTGACTCGTGAGCGAGTACGCGCCCGAGATGACGGCTTGCGACGCGATGACGGTAGCGATGGTCGAGAGAATGACGAGCGGCAGCAGCGCCCATTCCGGCGCGAGCAGGAAGAACGGACTCTCGATGGCCTTCGGCGAATGCATCAAGAGCGCGCCCTGGCCGAAGTAGTTCAGCAAGAGCGACGGCATGACGATTCCGTACCAGCCGAAGCGGATAGGCTTTGCGCCGAAGTGCCCCATGTCCGCGTAGAGCGCCTCCGCGCCCGTCAGCACCAGCACCACCGATCCGAGCACGATGTACGCTTGCAGCACATGGTCGGCCATGAACGAGATCGCATAGTACGGATTCAGCGCGATCAGCACGCCCGGCGCGAGCGCGATGTGATACGCGCCCAGCACCGCGAGCGTCAGGAACCACAGCAGCATGATCGGCCCGAACAGCTTGCCGACGACCGCCGTGCCGTGCCGCTGAATCCAGAAGAGCATGATGAGGATGATCATCGTGATCGGAATCACGTACGGCGACAGCTTGGGCGCGGCGATTTCGAGACCTTCCACCGCCGAGATGACGGACATGGCCGGCGTGATGACTGCATCGCCATAGAACATGCACGCGCCGAAGATGCCGAGCATCATCAGCACGCCGGAGAGTCGGCCGGGATCTTTCACGCTGCGCAGCGCGAGGGTCATCATCGCGAACACGCCGCCTTCGCCGTTGTTGTCGGCGCGCATGACGAACAGCACGTATTTGATCGCGACCACCATCACGATGGCCCAGAAGAGCAGTGAGATGACGCCGAGAATCGAGGCTTCGGAAAGACCGATGCCGTGCGAGGGACTGAAGGCTTCCTTCAGCGCATAGAGAGGACTCGTGCCGATGTCGCCGAAGACGACGCCGATGGCCGCGAGCGCAAGCGAAGGCAAAGGCTGTTTGCGCTCTTGCGCGTGAGTCAGGGTAGTCATAAAAACGAAATGTCCGTCCAGAGCGGTAAAAAACCGAACGCCATTCTATCTAACGCCGCGCGCAAAAACGGCCTCTCGCATGTTGCTCACTTGCCACGACAGGCGCGACTGGAAGTTTAGCATCGCGCCCCAAACACGTCGGCAGGTCGTGCATGCTTACGCGCATCCTTCCGCTCGCTTGATGCGCGGTTCGCGGTGAAAGCAGCCCGAAATGCAAAACGCCGTTGCGCCGGGCGCAAGCCCGGGCGCAACGGCGCCTCTTGTCGAAACAAAGCGGTGGTTCGCTTACGCGCGGCCGTTTTGCATGCCTCGCTTGATCCACGCGCCGAGGTTGTGCGGACGCACGGTGTCCCATTCCTCGAACGGCTGATGAATCCACGGATTCGTTTCGAGAAACTGAACGTGGTAGTCCGGCTTCACCTTCGAGCACGCCTTGTACCACAGCACCGCGGAACGCACGGCCGTGATCGCGGGATAACGCTCCTTCAGATGCTCCTGCACGCGCGCGAGCGTCACGCCCGAATCGACGAGATCGTCCACCAGCAGCACGTTGCCCGACAACTCGCCGCGCGTCATGGTGATGTACTGCGCGATGTCGAGATCGCCCTGCTGCGTGCCCGCGGCTTCGCGATACGAGCTCGTCGCGAGAATGGCGAGCGGCAGGTCGTAGATGCGCGACAGCTGGTCGCCCACGCGCAGACCGCCGCGCGCGAGACACAGGATCTTGTCGAACTTCCATCCGGAGTCGTGCACGTTCAGCGCGAGCAGTTCGATCAACCGGTGATATTCGTCCCAGTTGACCCAGAGATTCTTGTCGTCGTTACGCGGGTCGGTCATCGCGATCATGGTGAGGCTCTTTCGATTGCATACTGCGGTTATATACGAAATGTGGCCGCATGAAGCGGCCACATTCTTTACAGCGTCCGGTTCAGGTCGAGGCTAACGCGCGCTCAGACCTTGAACGGATGACGAAGCAGAATGGTTTCGTCGCGGTCCGGACCGGTCGAAACCATGTCGATCGGCACGCCGGCCACTTCCTGCACGCGCGTGAGATAAGCGCGCGCGTTTTCGGGCAGGCTGTCCCACTGCGTGATGCCGATGGTGCTTTCCTTCCAGCCGCCGAAGGTCTCGTAGACCGGCTCGCAGCGCGCCACTTCCGATGCGCCGCGCGGAAGAATGTCGACCGGCTTGCCGTCGAGCGTATAGCCGACGCACAGCTTCACTTCTTCGAGGCCGTCGAGCACGTCGAGCTTGGTCATGCACAGGCCCGAGATGCCGTTGATCTGAATGGAACGGCGCAGCGCGGCGGCATCCAGCCAGCCGGTACGGCGCGGGCGGCCCGTGACCGAGCCGAATTCCTTGCCGACCGTGGCGAGGTTCAGACCCACTTGATCCTGACGCTGCGCGTTGTCCGCGTCGTACAGTTCGCTCGGGAACGGGCCCGAACCGACGCGCGTGCAGTACGCCTTCGTGATGCCGAGAATGTAATTCAGCTTCTGCGGGCCGACGCCCGCGCCGGCCGTCGCCGCACCGGCGACGCAGTTGCTCGACGTGACGAACGGATACGTGCCGTGGTCGATATCGAGCAGCGTGCCTTGCGCGCCTTCGAACAGCAGATTGCGGCCAGCGTGGTTTTCGTCGTAGAGACGGCGCGAAACGTCGGTGACCATGGGCCCGAGACGGTCGGCGAAACCGAGCATCGTATCGAGCGTTTGCTGGAAGTCGACGGCCTTCGCGCCGAGGTATTGCGTCAGCACGAAGTTATGGAAGTCGAGCGCTTCGGAGAGACGCTCCTCGAACACGGCGCGGTCGAAGAGATCCTGCACGCGCAGGCCGCGACGCGCGACCTTGTCTTCGTACGCCGGGCCGATGCCGCGCCCCGTCGTGCCGATCTTGCCGGCGCCGCGCTTGGCTTCGCGCGCCTGGTCGATGGCGACGTGGTACGGCAGAACCAGCGTGGCGGCTTCGGAAATGAACAGACGCTTCGAGACGTCGATGCCCGCGCCTTCCAGTTCGTCGATTTCCTTGAAGAGCGCCTCGGGCGACAACACGACGCCATTGCCTATGTAACAGGCCGTGCCCGCGCGCATGATGCCCGACGGGATGAGGCGCAAAATGGTTTTCTTGCCGCCGATGATGAGCGTGTGTCCGGCGTTGTGACCGCCCTGGAAGCGCACGACGCCCTGGGCGTGGTCCGTCAGCCAGTCGACGATCTTGCCCTTGCCCTCATCACCCCATTGGGTGCCCACCACGACGACATTGCGCCCTGGGTTCACATTCACTGCACTGGCAGACATGTTGATTCGTTAGCTGGTTAAAAACGTATTTTACCTATGTTCGCGGCGCGTTCCGAATTTTTCGGGATGCGTTTCGCGATTCCGTCACGTCGGCGCGCGCACGCGCGTCTTCGCAAAAGTCCTTGCCGATCAGACGCCTGCGCGCGCCGGCGTCACGCGCTCTTCCACTTCCCAGCGGCCGTCGCGTTCGATCAGCACGCGGTCGAACGCGAACTCGTCGAGGTCGTGATCGTGGCCCGGCAGCGCCTGAATCACGACTTCTCCGGCATCGCGCAATGCCGCGACCGCCGCGCGCAGCGGTTCGTCGTGCTTCCACGGCGCGAGGATCGCGCTGCCGCGCGCATCGACGGGCGAAATGCGCGCCACTTCGCGCAGATCGAGCGAGAAGCCCGTCGCGGGGCGCGCCCGGCCGTAGGCGAGGCCCACGTCGTCGTAACGGCCGCCGCGCGCCACCGCGTTCGGCACGCCATCGACGTACGCCGAGAACATCACGCCGCTGTGGTACGCGTAGCCGCGCAAATCGGCGAGGTCGATCATCAGTTCCGCGCCATCCGCCTGAGACGCGAGGAACGCGAGATCGTCGAGCGCGCGGGCGATCACCGGCAGATTCGGCAGACGCGCGCGCGCCGTCTCGAGCACGGAGGCGTCGCCGTACAGCGAGGGCAACGCGCGCAATGCCTCGCGCGGCACTTGACCGAGATGCGCCGTCAGTTCGTTCAGGCGCGGCACGTCTTTGCTCGCGAGCGCGTCGTAGAGCGCCTCGCCGAGCGATGCCGCCGCCGGCTCCAGTTCCAGCAACGCCGCCAGCACGCCCGCGTGACACAGATCGAGCCGCACTTTCGTCAGACCGGCGAGATGCAGCGAGTCGAGCATCAGCTGCTGAATTTCGAGGTCGGCTTCGAGGCCGGCGTGGCCGAAGATTTCCGCGCCGATCTGAATCTGCTCGCGCGTGGCGTGCAGGCCGCGCGGACGCGTGTGCAGCACGACGCCGGCATAGCACAGGCGCGTCACGCCCTGCCGGTTCAGCAAGTGCGCATCGATGCGCGAGACTTGCGGCGTAATATCCGCGCGCAGGCCGAGCGTGCGCCCGGAAAGCTGATCGACGAGCTTGAACGTGCGCAGATTGAGGTCGCTGCCGCCGCTCGTCAGCAGCGATTCGAGGTATTCGAGCATCGGCGGCATGACCAGCTCGTAGCCGTACGAACGGAAGCGGTCGAGGAGGCGCCGGCGCATTTCTTCGATCTTGCGCGCTTCCGACGGCAACACGTCGGCAATATTCTCGGGAAGAAGCCAGGTGGACATCGATACGTTTCCTGCGGGGCGCGACGCGTCAAAGCGCGGCGCGCATGGAAGGATAAGGACAAAGATAGGCGAAAAGACGCGGCTTCGCGGCTAGGTCGCGATAACGAGCAGAATCAAGCCCAGCACCATCGCGATCAACCCGCCGATGCGGATGTGATGCGGCGGGCGCTCGGCGATGCGGCGGAACGTATCGCGCCAGGCCGTCGGAAAGACGAAGGGGAACATGCCTTCGATAATCAACATCAACGCAAGAGCGAGCAGTATCGTCTCGACCATTGTCTACGGAGGATGAGCGCCGCGCGACGAGAGAGCCGCGCGGCGCGGGTGCGGTCAGCGCTTCGGCGCGGCGGAGGCGGACGTGTCGACGCCGCCGTTCGGGCTCTTCATGAAACGAAAAAAGTCGCTGCTCGGGTCGACCACGATCACGTCGCCCGGCTTGAACGTCTTCTTGTACGCTTCGAGGCTCTGATAGAACTGGTAAAACTGCGGGTCGCGTCCATAGGCATCGGCGGCGATGGCTGCCGCCTTGCTGTCTCCTTCGCCCTTGATGGACTGCGCCTGGCTGTAGGCGTCGGCGAGAATCTGCTGCTGCTCGCGCTCGGCGTCGGCCTTGATCTTGTCGGCGTCCGCGGTGCCCTTCGCGCGCTCGTTCGCGGCCGCTTGCTGACGCGCGGCGATCATGCGCTTGTAGACGGAATCCGCCACAGCCGACGGAAAGTCGACGCGCGTCATCTGCAGATCGACCAACTTCACGCCAAAGCCGGATGCCGCGCCTTCCACCGCCTTCTGCGCCTCGGTTTCGAGCGCTTGCTGATTGGCGAGCGCATCGCTGAGCGAGCGATTCGCGAACGCGCTCGCAAGCGCGGTGCGGGTCAGCGCGGCGAGGCGTTCCTGCGCGCTCTGCGTGTTCTTTTCGTTGCTCACGAAGAGCTTCAGCGGGTCCGCCACGCGATACTTGATGACCGTGTTGACGAGCACTTCGTTCTTGTCCGACGTGGTGAAGCGGTCCGCCCCGCCCTCGTCGATGGTGAGGGTGCGCGTGTCGATGAGCGTCAGCGTTTGAAACGGCGGCGGCAGCTTGAAGTGCAGGCCGGGGCCATCGAGACGCGGGTTGCTGTCGCCGTGCGCGGCCACCACGCCGGCATGCCGTTCGTCGACGGTGAAGACCATCGACGAGCCGATGAAGAGCACGACCACGACCGCGACGACGAGCGCAATGATTCGATTCATGTTGAGCGCTCCTTACTGCAGATCGTCTTGACGGCTGCGCGAGCGGAACGCATCGCGCGAGCGCAGCGGGTCGCCAGCGCCGCTCGCGGCGTTCGGCGCGCTCGCGCCTGCCGCGCCGCTTGCGGGGACCGCAGCGGCTGAAGCGGCGGCGGAGCCTTGCGCGCGCACTTCGGCGCTAGCCGTAGCGGGCGCGCTGGCCGACGCGGCGTCGGCCGGGTTCGCGGCTGCGTCTTTCGCCTGCTGACGATTCGCTTCGACGAGCTTGTCGAGCGGCAGATACACCACGTTGTTGCCGGCCTTGCTGTCCACGAAGACCTTCGTGGTGCGGGAGTAGATCTGCTGCATCGTGTCCAGGTACATGCGTTGGCGAATGACGGCGGGCGCCTTCGAGTATTCGGCGTAGACCTGCTTGAAGCGCTCGGCGTCGCCCTGTGCCTGCGTGACTTGGCGATTGCTGTAGGCGGTCGCTTCGTCGATCATCTTCGCGGCATCGGCCTTCGCGCGCGGCAATAGCTGATTCGCGTAGGCTTCGGCGGTGTCGCGGGCGCGCTCGTTGTCCTGCCGCACGCGCGACGCTTCTTCGAACGCCGCCTGCACCTGAGTCGGCACCTGCACGCTCTGCACCGTGACGCCCGTGACCTGCAAGCCGGTGCGATACGCGTCGAGCGAGTGCTGGATGGTCTCGGCCAGACGCGCGCGCAGCGTGTCGCGGTCCTTGTAGAGCAGATCGTCCGTCGCCGACGCGCCCGCGATCTCGCGGATCGCGGCTTGCGCGGCTTCGGTCACGCTCTGGTCGGGATCGAGATTGCGGAACAGGAAGTCGGTCGGCGACTTGATCTGATACTGCACCGCGAAGCGCACGTCGAGAATGTCGGCCTCGTTCGTGAGCAGCGATGCATCGCGCACGTTGCCCTGCGCGAGCGCGACGCCGCGCCCGATCTCGACCGAGCGGATCTGCGACGTATCGACGATATCGTGCGACTGGAACGGATACGGCAAGCGCCAGTGGATGCCCTGCGGCACCGTCTGCCGATACTGGCCGAACTGGGAAACCACGCCCACGTGTCCGTCCTGCACGACGAACACGCCGCTGCCGAGATAGATGGCGATCAACACGCCGATGACGATGCCGACCCCGATCTTCGTGCCGCGGCCGTTGTCGCGCGGCATGCCGCCGCCCGGCTTGCGGCCGAAGATGCCCGCGATCCGGCGGTTGAACTCGCGCCACATCTCATCGAGGTCGGGCGGGCCTTCTTCCTTGCCGTTGCCGCGCTTGCCGTCTTGCGGACGCTTCGCGTCGTTCTTTACACCATTGGCGTCGCCCCGCCCCCAGCGCGGATCGTTGATGGAAAAGACGGCGCGCATGCGCTGCCTGTTAGTCCGCTCGTTGTAATCGTTCACTCGGTGATTCACCATTAGACAGCCGGTTCGATGCCGCGTCGGTATTGCGGAGCAGTTCAGTGTCCGTGCTCGGGAACCTGGTGGCCGTCACGTTGTTCGGCTGGCCGGTGGTCTTCCGGCTGCGCGTTGGCGTCGTGTGTCTCGTTCGGCCCGGACTGCGCGGGTTGCACGGATTGTGTGACGTCCGTGGCTTCCGGCGCATTCGATACTTCCGTCTTATCCGACACTTCCGGCGTTCCCGACATTTCCGACGTTTCCGCCGGCGCTTGTGTTTCGGCGAGCACGCTGGGCAGGCTTTCTTCGGGTTCGCCTTCGTCGGCCGCAGCGATTTCAGCGATGGCGGCGCGCAGTTCGTCGAGTCCCTGACCGGTGCGCGCGCTCAAAAAGACGCGCGAAATATTACCATACTCGTCCCTTTCAACCGCCTCGCCGCGGGCCGCCAGTTCCGGCACTGCGTCGATCTTGTTGAAGACGAGAATCTGGCGAATGGATTCGGCGCCGATGCTGCGCAATACCTCGTTCACCTGATCGATCTGATCGAGGCGCACGGGGCTCGATGCATCCACGACATGCAGCAGCAGATCCGCGTGAACGGTTTCCTCCAGCGTCGCGCGGAATGCGGCGACGAGCTGGTGCGGCAACTCGCGGATGAAGCCGACCGTATCGGACACCACCACTTGCCCCGCTTCCTCGCCGAGAAACACGCGGCGCGAAGTGGTGTCGAGCGTGGCGAACAACTGGTTGGCCGCGTACGCCTGCGCCTTGGTGAGCGCATTGAAGAGCGTGGACTTGCCCGCGTTCGTATAACCGACGAGCGACACCGACAACGTGCGATTGCGCGTGCGCTGCCGGCGCTGCGTGCCGTGCTGGCGGCGCAGTTTCGCAAGACGCGTCTTGAGCGCCTTGATGCGTTCGCCGATCAGACGGCGGTCGGTTTCCAGCTGTGTTTCGCCGGGACCGCGCAAGCCGATGCCGCCCTTCTGCCGTTCGAGGTGAGTCCACGCGCGAATCAGCCGCGTCGACAGATATTGCAGTTGCGCGAGCTCGACCTGCAGCTTGCCTTCGTGGCTGCGGGCGCGCTGCGCGAAGATATCGAGAATGAGGCTCGTGCGATCCACCACGCGGCGGTTCAGCGCCATCTCGAGATTGCGCTGCTGCGCCGGCGCGAGGGCGTGATTGAAGATGACGAGTTCGACGTCGTTCGCTTCGCAGGAAAGGCGCAGTTCTTCGACCTTTCCGCTGCCGATGAACATTTTGGCGTCCGGACTGGACCTGCGTCCAGTGAGCGTAACGGCGGGATGGGCGCCCGCGCTTTCTGCGAGCAGACTGAGTTCTTCGAGACTGGCTTCGAAATCGATCTTGCCGAAGTCGATGCCGACGAGTGCGGCGTTAATCAAATTGATGTATTCGTTTTTTGAAGCGACCGGCGAGTCGCATTTAGCTGCGATCTTGCCGCCGGCCGCGACGAGGTTTAGGACGATTCGGCGTCCGGATGGAAATTCACCGGACGGGCCGGCACGACCGTGGAAATGGCGTGCTTGTAGACCATCTGGGTGACCGTATTTCTGAGCAACACAACGTACTGGTCGAACGATTCGATGTTCCCCTGAAGCTTGATGCCGTTGACCAAATAGATCGACACCGGCACGTGCTCTTTACGCAGCGCGTTCAAAAACGGGTCTTGTAACAATTGCCCTTTGTTGCTCATAGCAAACTCCGTATTTTTTTGCAGGTTAGAAGTATTGTGGACGAAGAAAAAGAGATCCGCCGACAATCGCTACACTATAGCCGATTTTCGTTTCGGCAAGAGATCGGCCACCCGGCCAATCGGGCCGCAACGCTTGACTGAAGCGGCTCTCAGTCCTTGTCCGCATAAGGGTTCTTGCTCGAGCGGAACTCTATGCGCAATGGAGTGCCGGCCAGTCCAAAAGTTTCTCGAAAGCGCCCTTCCAGATACCGTTTATAGGTATCCGTGACCGCATCGAGCGCGTTGCCATGCACGACGATGATCGGCGGGTTCTGACCGCCCTGGTGCGCATAGCGAAGCTTCGGCCGCACGGGCCCGCGGCGGCGCGGCTGCTGGAACTCCACGGCTTCGATCAGCGCGCGCGTGAGCTTCGGCGTCGGCAGCTTGGCCATCGCGGCGGCGTAGGCGTCGTCGACCGATTTCATCAGCGCGCCGATGCCGGTCTTCTCCAGCGCCGAGACGTAGTGAAATTTAGCAAAGTCCAAAAACTTGAGCTTGCGCGTGAGATCGGCCTTGGTGCGCTCGCGCACATGCGAGTCAAGACCGTCCCACTTGTTCACGCCTACCACGAGCGCGCGTCCCTGTTCGACGACGAAGCCCGCGATATGCGCGTCCTGATCCGAAATGTCCTGCTGCGCGTCGAGCAGCAGGATCACGACGTTCGCATCCGAGATCGACTGCAGGGTCTTCACGACCGAGAACTTCTCGATCGCCTCGAACACCTTGCCGCGTCGACGCAGACCGGCCGTGTCGATCAGGGTGTATTTGCGGCCTTGTCGCTCGAAATCAACGTAGATCGAATCGCGCGTGGTGCCCGGCATGTCGAACGCGATCACGCGCTCCTCGCCGATCAGCGTGTTCACGAGCGTCGACTTGCCGACGTTCGGTCTCCCGACGATAGCGATCTTCACGCCGTGCTGCGCCTTTTCTTCCTCGCTCTCTTCTGCGTGACCGGCATAGGCGATGTCGAGCGCGTCGTTGATCATCTCGGTCACCCCGTCGCCGTGCGCGGCCGAAATCGCCCGCGGATCGCCGAGACCGAGCTCGTAGAAGTCGGACGCGACCGCCGTGTACTTCATGCCCTCGGCCTTGTTCACGACAAGAAAGAGCGGCCGGCCGGTCTTGCGCAAGTAGTCCGCGATGGACTTGTCCTGCGGCGCGAGCCCGTTGCGTCCATCGACGATGAACACGACGACGTCCGCTTCCTCCACGGCCTGCCGCGTCTGGCGCGCCATTTCGTGGAGGATGCCGTCTTTCGCCACCGGCTCGAAGCCGCCCGTATCCACGACGAGATACGGCCGTTCGCCGCCGACGCGGCCCTCGCCGTAGTGGCGGTCGCGCGTCAGGCCAGGCAGGTCGGCGACGAGCGCATCGCGCGAACGCGTCAGCCGGTTGAAGAGAGTCGATTTCCCCACATTGGGGCGCCCGACGAGGGCAATCACGGGTTTCATCAGATGTTGTTCACGGTTGAACGCAAGGCGAACGCGAAACGTGCGGTGCGAACGTCAGTCCCGCCTACGCCGCGCAATGGCTGCGCTTGTCGAAAATTAGCATGGATTCGGCCCGAGCCACGCGAGGGTGCGTGGCGGTCGAGCGCCGGCGCCGAGCGCCGTTGTTCTGTCTGTCCGAGGGCTATTCTCGCGCCGCGTCACCGCGCGACGCGCTTTGTTCTGTCAGGCCCTGCGTACTGAGTGTTGTTGCCGGGCGCGTACGGTGGACGCGCCCTCTTTCCTGCATGCCGCGCGGACGAACCCGCCAGCGCCCTTTCCACGGCGCTTCGCCTCGGGCGAGCCGACGCGCCGTTCCGAGACTTACTGCGGACGGAAGCCGTAGAGATCGCCGTCATGCGTCTGCACGACGAGCGTATTGCCCGCGAGCACCGGCGCGGCGGTGATCGCGCTGCCGTCGGTCGGCGCGCGGCCCACGAGTTCGCCGTTGTCCGTGCTCAGGAAATGCACGAAGCCCTTGTAGTCGCCGAGAACGACCGCGCGGCCGAGGATGAACGGCACGCTCACCTGGCGGTTCTTGAGCTTGTCGTTCTTCCAGACGGGCGAACCGTCGGCGGCACGGAACGCATTCACGACCGACCAGTCGTCGCCCGCCGCGACGATCTGCTCGTCTTGCGCGAGGCCGCTGTCGCTCGAGAAGTTCTTCTCCCACACCGCACGGCCCGAATTGGCGTCGAAGCAGCCGATCTTGCCCTGGAACGTGACCGCGCAGGTCTGCGCGCCGACGAGACCGGGCGCGCCCGTGACGTCGTTGATGCGCTCGACTTCGGTCACGCCCTTCGGATACGACACCGGCGCTTGCCAGTAGGCATCGCCCGTTTGCAGGTTGATCGCAGCGAAGTTGCCGCCCGGGAAGCCCGCGAGTACCGCCTGACTGCCGGCGAACGTCATGCCGGCGGCCACGCGCAGATTCAACGGCACGGCGCGCAACTGGAAGATCCACTTCTGCTCGCCGGTCTGCGCGTTGAACGCGACCACCTTGCCGTCGATGGTGCGCACGATCACGAGGTCGTTGCCGACGAGCGGCGGCGAGATGATTTCGCCCGGCGCGGTCGCCGTCCACAACTGCTTGCCGTCGGGTCCGAGCACGTACACCGCGCCCTTCAGGCCGCCGACCGCCGTCAGATTGCCATCGCTGCCGACGCCTGCCGACAGGTCGTCCTTGAGCTTCGTGCGCCAGACGTCCTGGCCCGTTTTCGCGTCGATCTTCGCGACGGTGCCGTTTTCGCCCGCGGCGTAGACGGCGTCGCCCACCGCGACCGGCGAGAACAGATAGCGGCCGGCCTTGCCGACGCTGGCCTTCCACGCCTGGCTGACGTTCAGCACCGGCTTGAACTCGACGAGCGGCGTCGGCACGCGGCGCTCGTCCTTGGTCGACGAACAAGCGGCCAGAAGCACGGTCATCGCGCAGGCGAGCGGCACGGCGAAGCGTTTCAATTGGATCATCGGAGGACGCAACATGAATGTGAATTCGGTTGACCGGCGCGGCCGCGAATCGCTTGCGGGCGACACGCGGCGCGGCGGCTTGATTGGCGAATCGGCTTCGGCGCTAGCGGAGCGCCGAACGGCGGAAGCGATGCGGATCAGCCGCCGAGCGCATCGAGCTTGAACTGGACCAGTTGCCGCGCGGATGTATCGTTCGGCGGCAGCGCGCCGAGGGCCGTCTGGTAGGCGGCGCGCGCATCGTCGCGCTTGCCTTGCGCGGCGAGCAGATCGCCCCGGCGGTCTGCGATCACGCCCTTGAACGCATCGAGCGGCGCGTCGGCGAGCAGCTTCAGGCCGGCGTCGTAGTTTTTCTCGTCGGAGAGCACGAGCGCGAGGCGCAGCTTCGCGATCTGCTTGTACTCGTCGTCTTTCGCGTGATCGACGGCCCACTGCAACTGCGCCTTCGCGCCGGCCGTATCGCCTGCCATATATAGGGACTTCGCCGCCAGAAGCGCGCTCATCTCGGCGTAAGCGGTGCGGCCGAACTTGTCTTCCATGTCCGATGCGACCCGCGCGACGAGCTTCTGATCGCTGCCGTTGACGGCCTGCTGAAGCTGGTCGTACAGCACCGAAGCCTCGGCAGCCTGACGCCGCTGCCAGTAATTCCAGCCGTTGAAAGCGGCCGCAACGACGAGCGCCACGAGCACGATCCACGTCGTGGTGTTACCCCATTTGGCCCACCAGGCCTTGACACTTTCCAGCGATTCTTGTTCGTCGTGGTAACTCATCGTCCAGCTATTCCTTCCTGCGTTTCATGGCCCTTCGTTCGCGTGGCGCGATGGCGGAACGCGCTTACACGCGCTCGCACGCGCTTGCACTCGATTCCGCCGGATGCGCACGGCTTCGCTTCGATGCCTATGCTTTAGGCATCCTCGTCCGCGGCGGTTGCAACCATCGCATTGATTAGGTATTCGGTCAAGTCTTCCGCCGGAACGTTCACCTGCTCGTTCTTTTGCGCATCGGCCGTTTCGTCGCCCGAGCGGCGCAGCGGCTTCACGCCGATCATGCCCTGCGCGAGTTCGTCCTCGCCGAGCACCACCGCGAACGCCGCGCCGCTTGCGTCCGCCTTCTTCATCTGCGACTTGAAGCTGGAAGACGCGCCGTCCGGGCTGCAATGCAGAATCACGTCGAGGCCCGTGTCGCGCAGACGCTCGGCCACGATGAACGCCTGCTCCGCGGCCTGCTCGCCCTGATGCACGACGTAGACGTCCGTGCCCTCGGCATCCGGCACCAGATTTTCTTCCTTCAGCAGTTCGAGAATGCGCTCGACGCCCATCGCCCAGCCGCATGCGGCGGTGGGCTTGCCGCCGAGCTGTTCGATCAGCGGATCGTAGCGCCCGCCGCCCGCCACCGTGCCCTGCGCGCCGAGCTTGTCGGTCACCCACTCGAAGACGGTGAGGTTGTAGTAATCCAGGCCGCGCACGAGACGCGGGTTGATCGTGAACGGAATATTGTTGGCCTTCAGCAGCCGCTGCACGCCTTCGAAGTGCTTGCGCGACTCATCGCCCAGAAAATCGACGAGCTTCGGCGCGTTCTGCGCGATCTCCTGCATCGCCGGATTCTTCGTGTCGAGCACGCGCAGCGGGTTTGTGTAGAGACGGCGCTTCGCTTCCTCGTCGAGTACATCGACGTGCTGTTCCAGATACGCGATCAGCTTCTCGCGGTGCGCCGCGCGTTCGTGCGCCTGGCCGAGCGAGTTCAGTTCGAGGCGGATGCCCGTCAGCCCGAGGTCGTCCCACAGGCGCTGACACATCATGATGATTTCCGCGTCCGTATCCGGACCCGCGAAGCCGAGCGCCTCGACGCCGACCTGATGGAACTGGCGATACCGCCCGCGCTGCGGACGCTCGTGCCGGAACATCGGGCCGATGTACCACAGGCGCTTCGGGCCGTCGTACAGCAGGTTGTGCTCGATGGTCGCGCGCACGACGGCCGCCGTATTTTCCGGGCGCATGGTGAGATGCTCGCCGTTCAGCGCGTCGGTGAAGCTGTACATCTCCTTCTCGACGATATCGGTCACTTCACCGATACCACGCGTGAAAAGCTGCGTATGCTCAACGATCGGCGTGCGAATGTTCTGATAGCCGTATGCGCGCAGCATCGACTTCACGGTGGTTTCGAAGAAGTCCCACAATGCGGCATCCTGCGGGAGGATGTCGTTCATGCCCTTCACGCCCGTCAGCTTCGCGAGCCGTTTCTTCTGTTCAGTCATCTGTCTTTAGATTGATGCCGCGGACGTTTCGACGCGCTTGCCGTAAGTGCGCTCGACGTAGTCGCTAACGATTTGCTGGAATTCTTCGGCAATGCGCTCGCCGCGCAGCGTCTTCACCTTCACGCCGTCGACGAACACGGGCGCGGCCGGATTTTCGCCCGAACCCGGCAGGCTGATGCCGATGTTCGCGTGCTTCGACTCGCCCGGCCCGTTGACGATGCAGCCCATCACGGCGACGTGCATCTTTTCGACGCCGGGGTACTGATCGCGCCAGACGGGCATCGAATTGCGCAGGTAGGTTTGAATCTGCGACGCGAGTTCCTGGAACAACGTGCTCGTCGTGCGGCCGCAGCCGGGACACGCAATGACCATCGGCGTGAACGAGCGCAGGCCCATGGTCTGCAGAATCTCTTGTCCGACGACCACTTCGCCGGTACGCGCGCCGCCCGGCTCGGGCGTGAGCGAGATGCGGATGGTGTCGCCGATGCCCTCTTGCAGCAGCACCGACAGCGCCGCCGTGGACGCCACGATGCCCTTCGAGCCCATGCCCGCCTCGGTCAGGCCGAGATGCAGCGCGAAGCTGCAGCGTTTGGCGAGTTCGCGATAAACCGCGATCAAGTCCTGCACGCCGCTCACCTTGCACGATAGGATGATCTTGTCGCGTCCGAGCCCCAGTTCCACGGCGCGTTCCGCCGAGCCGATGGCCGACTGGATCAGCGCCTCGTACATCACGCTTTGCAGCTCCCACGGCGTCGCGCGGGCGGCGTTTTCGTCCATCATGCGCGCGAGCAGGTCCTGATCGAGGCTACCCCAGTTCACGCCGATACGCACCGGCTTGTCGTACTGGATTGCCGCTTCGATCATCTGCGCGAATTGCGTGTCGCGCTTCGCGCCCTGTCCGACGTTGCCCGGGTTGATCCGATACTTCGACAACGCCTCGGCGCACGCCGGATGCTCGCGCAGCAGCAAGTGGCCGTTGTAGTGGAAGTCGCCGACGAGCGGCACGGTCACGCCCATGCGGTCGAGCTGCTCGCGGATATGCGGCACGGCCGCCGCCGCTTCGGGCGTATTCACCGTGATGCGCACGAGTTCCGAGCCGGCTTGCGCGAGTTCCTTGATCTGGATCGCAGTGCCGATGGCGTCGGCCGTATCGGTGTTGGTCATCGACTGGACGCGAACGGGCGCATCTCCGCCGATGGTCACGAGCTGGCCGCCCCAGCGCACGTCCACCGCATGGGACGAACGGCGCGGCAACGGACCGCCGAAGACCGGCTCCGTCGAACAGATTTTGCTGCTAATCAGGGATTGAGCTTCGGATTGCATCGAAAAACCCTTTGGCAACCGCGGGCGCTGACAGGCAGCCGGAGTTGCTTGAATGGAACCTCGAACGGGCGTCACGGCAAAGACCGTGGCGCCCCTGACTTGTCCGCGCGCGTCGCGCGGAGCCTCAAGCCGCCCGCGTGATGTCCTTACGGCAGCGAGAAGCGCGCGACGTTTCCGCGGGCGGAAGAATACTTCTTGGCGTCGACGGGCTCTTCATCCACGGAGAGCGACTCGACGCCCCTCGCGTTTCCGACCGTCACCTTGAACGGCGCTTCGCCTTGAACGCGCTGCGTGCTGCCCGCGCGCACCAGTCCGGAGAAGACTTCCTTGCCGTCCTTGCCGCGCACGCTGAACCAGCTATCTTCCTTCACTTTCAATTCGACGGCGTTCGTGCCCTTGCCCGTGGTTGCCACGGTCGCGGCCGAAGCCGGTGCCGTCGCAACAGCCGCCGATGCCGCCTTCGGCGCGGGCGCGGCGACTGCGGGCGCGCTCGCGCTCTGCACCGCCGTGATGGTGGACGACGACGCCGGCAGCGCGTTCGTGCCGAGCGGACGCGGCATCGGCTGCTCGCCGGGCGCGGCCGCCACTTCGGGCAGCGAGGCCTCGCCGGTGTTCGCGGCGGCGGCCTCGTCGGGCGTCGCGACTTGCGACGCGGCCGGCTTGTCGCCGGACGTGGACGCGAGCCCCGCGCCGGTGCTCGACTTGAGCCGCGCAAGCCACGCCGAAGAATCGCCGCCGGTATGCCACATCACGAGCGCAGCGAGCACCGCGACGATCGCCGCGACGCCCCACAGCCACGAACGCTTGCGGCCCGACGAATTGCCGAGCGGCACGGACACGCGGCCGCGCGGCAAGCCCGCGCCCGACGACGCCGGTACCTTCAGATTGTGCTCGACGGGCACGCCGTCACGCCGGAACGCCTGCGTGAACGGCGCCGGGTCGGCGCCGAGCACTTTCGCGTAGCTGCGCACGATGCCCGCCGCGAACGTCCGGTCGGGCAACTGGCTGATGTCGCCTTCTTCGAGCGCGGCGAGCTTTTGCGACGACACCTTCAGCCGGGCGGAAACGTCGTCGATGGACCATCCCTTGGCGTGCCGGAGTTGCACGAGACGCGCGCCGACTGCCTGCAACGAGTCCAGCGTCTCCGGCTGGCCCTCGCGCGATGCCGCCCCTCCGACCCGCGTCCGGGCATCATGCTGATCGCCGGACATTTCGTCGGTATGACTGCCGAAAGGCGTCGGGTGTTGCGGCTCACTCATCCCAAATTCCTCGCATCGATTCTTTTATATTGCGCTGCCGCGCCGTCAGGTTCAAAAGCACTGAACGATACAACTCCGGCGCCGTTGCAGACCGCTTTATAACAAAATGTTCGCCTTCGCGCGGCGCTTGCCTCATGGTCGTTGCCGTCTCGCCATGTCGGAGTGTGGGCGCAGCCGCGAATCCGTCAGACCGCGCGCACCTCGATCACCTTGCTTCCCGCGCGGTTCGTGCGCTCGGCGAGCCGCGTGCGATCCTGCACCGCGCCCGCGAGCTGACCGCATGCCGCGTCGATGTCGTCGCCGCGCGTCTTGCGCACAGTCGTGACGACGCCCGCGTCGATCAGTACCTGCGCGAACCGTTTGATCTGCTCGTTCTTCGAGCGCGTGAGGCCGGATTCCGGGAACGGATTGAACGGAATGAGGTTGAACTTGCACGGCACGTCGCGCGTCACCGCGAGCAATTCGCGGGCGTGAGCCTCGCTGTCGTTCACGCCGTCCAGCATGCAGTATTCGAACGTGATGAAGTCGCGCGGCGCGACCTTCAGATACCGCTGGCAGGCCGCCATCAGCTCGCGCAACGGATACTTCTTGTTGAGCGGCACGAGCATGTCGCGCAGCGGATCGTTCGGCGCGTGCAGCGACACCGCGAGCGCCACGGGAAGATCGGCCGCGAGCCGGTCCATCATCGGCACGACGCCGGACGTGGACAGCGTGACGCGGCGGCGCGACAGGCCGTAGGCGTTGTCGTCGAGCATCAGGCGCATGGCCGGCACGACGGCGTCGTAGTTCAGCATCGGCTCGCCCATGCCCATCATCACGACGTTCGTGACGACGCGCTCGCCCTTGCCCGGCCCGCCGACGTCACGCCCGAGCGACTTGCGCAGCGCGAACTCCGCCATGCGCAACTGGCCGATGATCTCGCCGGTCGTCAGATTCCGGGAGAAGCCTTGCTTGCCGGTGGAGCAGAACCGGCAGTTGACCGCGCATCCCGCCTGCGACGACACGCAAAGCGTGCCGCGCGTCTCTTCGGGGATGAACACGGTTTCGACCGCGTTGCCGTTGCCGACGTCGATCAGCCACTTGCGCGTGCCGTCGGCGGAAACGTGGTCGCGAATGATGTCGGGCATCGCCAGCGTGGCGCGACCCTTGAGTTTTTCGCGCAAAGATTTCGCGAGATCCGTCATGCCGTCGAAGTCGTCGGCGCCAAACTGATGAATCCAGCGTTGCAATTGCTTGGCGCGAAACGGCTTTTCGCCGAGACTGCCGCAGTAAGCGACCAGCCCGGCGGCGTCGAGATCGAGAAGATTGACGGTGCTGCTGCTCGTCATGTCGAGTTCTGCCATTTCCAGATTGCGAAGCCCGGGCGCTTGCCCGGGACCGTTCGCGCCAAATTCCTGCTTATTTACAACTCATTTTGCAGCTATTCTTGTGCTGAGGCGCGTTTGACCGCGCCCTTGAACAGGCGCGGCGACCAGCACAGGAATTAACGCGAGTAGACGTTCACTTCCGGGAAGAAGAACGCGATTTCGTGGCGCGCCGTTTCCGGAGCGTCGGAGCCGTGCACGGCGTTCGCGTCGATGCTGTCGGCGAAGTCGGCGCGAATCGTGCCCTTGTCAGCCTTTTTCGGGTCGGTGGCGCCCATCAGGTCGCGGTTCTTGGAAATTGCGTTCTCGCCTTCCAGCACCTGGATCATGACCGGACCCGACACCATGAACTCCACGAGGTCCTTGAAGAACGGACGCGCGGCGTGCACCGCGTAGAACTTCTCTGCGTCGGCGCGCGAGAGATGAACCATGCGCGACGCGATGATCTTCAGACCAGCGTTCTCGAAACGGCTGTAGATCTGGCCGATAACGTTCTTTGCCACTGCGTCCGGCTTGATAATCGACAGGGTGCGCTCGATCGCCATGAAAAACTCCAAAAAATGAACGGTTTACGGATTAAAACGAATCGACAATTGTAGCACGAAGCAAGGTATGATTGCGATTGAAACCTTACGGCACCGTAAGGATCAAAGCATGCGTGGGCTGGCTGCATGCGGGCTGTGAAATAGAGCGGGCAAGCATTGAATTCTGCGCGCGCCGCAGCCATATTGGAGCAAAACGCGGTATCTCAATGGACCAGCCGTGCACCATTGCGATACTAATACTGGCTTAAGACAGCGACGTTAGGATCCCGTGTAATCAGAACGTAGCGGTAAAACTGAACGACGGACAATTGGAGCAAGGAGAAACCATGAACGAATCACCCTACGGCTTCGGCCGCACTGGCGCCGTCACCTCGGTCGAGGTGCGCAACAAGGTGCTGCGCAATACTTACTGGCTGCTGGCGCTCTCGATGGTGCCGACGGTTCTCGGCGCGTACATCGGCGTCGCGACAGGCTTTTCGCTGTTCGCGGCCACGAGCCCGGCAATGAGCTTTATCGCGTTCCTCGCCATCGCGTTCGGCTTCATGTTCGCGATCGAAAAGACGAAGAACAGCGGCATGGGCGTAGTCGTCTTGCTCGGCTTCACGTTCTTCATGGGACTGATGCTCTCGCGCCTCTTGAGCTTCATTCTCGGCTTTTCGAACGGGCCGCAGCTCATCATGATGGCGTTCGGCGGCACGGGCGTGATTTTCGCGGCCATGGCCACCATCGCGACGGTCAGCAAGCGTGATTTCTCGGGGCTGGGCAAGTTCCTGTTCATGGGCGTGATCGTCATTCTGCTCGCCGCATTCGCGAACATCTTCCTGCAACTGCCAGCGCTGATGATGACGATCTCCGTGCTCGCCATCGTGATCTTCTCGGCGTACATGCTGTTCGACGTGCAGCGCGTCGTGAACGGCGGCGAGACGAATTACATTAGCGCGACGCTGGCCATCTACCTCGACCTGTACAACGTGTTCACGAACCTGCTGGCGCTGCTCGGCATCTTCGGCGGCAATCGCAACTGATTGCGAAACCGCTTCGCTGAAACGAAAAAAACCGGCCTTCGGGCCGGTTTTTCTTTGCCTGCTGAAAACGCGCGAAGATCAGTCCCGCTCGAACAGCGCGATCGATTCGACGTGCGATGTATGCGGGAACATGTTCACGACGCCCGCGCCCTTCATCCGGTAACCGGCCTCGTGCACGAGCAAACCGGCATCGCGCGCGAGCGTCGCCGGGTTGCAGGATACGTAGACGATGCGCTTGGGAAGAATCGCGTCGTCGCCGCTTTGCGCGATGTCCGCGAGCGCCTTCGACACCGCGAGCGCCCCTTCGCGCGGCGGATCGATCAGGAACTTGTCGAAGCGGCCGAGCGCGCGCATGTCGTCGGCGGTGACTTCGAACAGATTCCGGCACGCGAAGGACGTGTGTCCATCGACGCCGTTCGCCTTCGCATTCTCGAGCGCGCGAGCCGTCAGCGCCTCGCTACCCTCGATGCCCACCACTTCGCGCGACACTCGCGCGAGCGGCAGCGTGAAATTGCCGATGCCGCAGAACAGATCGAGCACGCGATCGGTGCGTTCCGCCGCGAGCAAGCTCAACGCGCGGGACACGAGCACGCGGTTGATCTGATGATTGACCTGCGTGAAGTCGGTCGGCTTGAACGGCATACGGATGTCGAATTCCGGCAGCGTATATGCCAGTTCGCGGTCGAGCGGATAGAACGGATAAACGGTGTCCGGACCCTTCGGCTGCAGCCAGAACTGCACGTTGTGCTCGTCGGCGAACGCGCGCAGCAGCGCTTCGTCGGCTTCGGTCAGGGGTTCCAGAATGCGCAGAACGAGCGCCGTCACGTCCGAGCCCACCGCCAGCTCGATCTGTGGCATGCGATCGCGGATCGACAGCCCCGCTACGAGATGACGCAGCGGCACGAGCATCCCGGAAACGTGCGGCGGCAGCACTTCGCAGCTCGTCATGTCGGCAACGTAGCTGCTCTTGCGCTCGTGAAAGCCGACCAGCACGCCGCCCTTCTTTTCGACGTGGCGCACGGTGAGCCGCGCGCGATAACGGTATCCCCACGACGGACCATGAATCGGCCGGAACATGGTTTCCGCGCGCAGCTTCGCCAGATGCTGAAGATTGTCTTCCAGCACGCGCTGCTTGACCGCGATTTGCGCGCGTACGTCGAGATGCTGCATCGAGCAGCCGCCGCACGTGCCGAAGAACTGGCACTTCGGCTTCGTGCGGATTACCGCTTCGCGCAGCACCTTGACCACCTGCGCCTGCTCGAAGCTCGGCTTCTTGCGATAGCTCGAATAGCTCACGCGTTCGCCCGGCAACGCGCCTTCCACGAAGATGACCTTGCCCGGCTCGCCGTCCTCGTTGACCGTGCGGCCGACGCCGCGCGCGTCCATATCGAGCGCGTCGATTTCGATTTCAGGCGCGACGAACGACGGATCGGGCGTGACGGACTTCGCGGGCGCCGCGCGGCGGCGATGCGGATTTTTTCGAGCGGCTTCAGACACCTGCGTACTTCCTGACTGACG
The DNA here is from genome assembly GCF_023631445.1 of Caballeronia sp. GAWG1-5s-s. Taxonomy (NCBI): domain Bacteria; kingdom Pseudomonadati; phylum Pseudomonadota; class Betaproteobacteria; order Burkholderiales; family Burkholderiaceae; genus Caballeronia; species Caballeronia sp. GAWG1-5s-s. Next base: position 35,215 of record NZ_JALQDC010000006.1, read on the forward strand.
TGATAGCAAAGGCGAGATTGTAGACGAACCGTCAAGAACTCATCGGCCGAACGCGGCCAGATACTCGGCCCAGTGCGGCGACGTTTCCTGCGCGAGCGCGTTCTTCACGAAGTTGACCTCGTCGCTGTATTCGTCGGCCGAGAAGCCGCCGCGCATCAGTTGGAAGCGGCAATACATCAGATACGTGTTGACGACATCCGTCTCGCAATAATTGCGGATCTCGTCGAGCTGGCCGTCGCAGAAGGCATCCCACACCTTGCCGCCGTCCATGCCGAGCTTGCCGGGAAAGCCGCAGAGCTTCGCGAGCGCGTCGAGCGGGGCGTTGGCGCGCGCCTGATACATCGCGAGGACGTCCATCAGGTCGATATGCCGCATGTGATAGCGACTGATGTAGTTGTTGAATTTGAATTCGCGGTCGTCCTGGCCGAGGTCCCAATACCGCGGCGCGGCGATGCCATGCACGAGCGCGCGGTAATGCAGCACCGGCAGATCGAAACCGCCGCCGTTCCATGATACGAGTTGCGGCGTGTATTTCTCGATCACGCGATAGAACGACTGAATCAGCGCCGCCTCGCCGTCGCCGGGCGCGCCGAGCGAGCGCACGCGAAAGCCGTTGTTGTCGCGAAACACGCATGAAATAGCCGCGACGCGTTGCAAATGGTGCGGCAGAAAATCGTTGCCGACGCGCTCGCGGCGCATCTGGAACGCATAGTCGGCGACTTCGCGATCCGAAAGATCGGCGGGCAAATCTTCGAGACGGCGAATGCCGTCGACATCGGGGATCGTCTCGATGTCGAATACGAGAATCGGTGTCATTGAATCCTGGGAATGCGGCAGAACAAGTGCGACGACGCCCTCGCGGGCGCCAGGTAAGCGCTAAAGCACGGCGTCCTTGCGAACGCCGTTGGACGCGAAGAAACGCTTGAGCCTCACGAGCGCCTCCTGCTGAATCTGGCGCACGCGCTCGCGCGTGAGGCCCATTTCGTCGGCCAGCTCTTCCAGCGTGGCCGGCTCGATGTGATTGAGTCCGAAACGTCGCTCGATCACATGCCGATGCTTGTCCGACAGCCGCGAGAGCCATAGCCGCGTCAGCGTTTCCAGTTCGCGGTGCTGCACTTCGGCATCCGGCGACTGGCTTTGATCGTCTGAAAGCAGGTCGAGCAGGCTGCTGCCCGGATCGAGGTCGAGCGGCGCGTCGAGCGAAGCGGTGTGTTCGTTCAACGCGAGAATGTCGGTGACTTCCTCGGGCGTCTTGCCGGTGAGATACGCGATATCGTCGATGCTGGCGTCGCGGCGCTCGGGCGCCACGGGATCGTTCGCGTTGGCCGAGTTCTTCTCCAGATGGCGCTTCGCGCGCAGCACCTGATTCAGTTCGCGAATCACGTGGACCGGCAGCCGCACCGTGCGCGCCTGATTCATGATGGCGCGCTCGATGCTTTGACGTATCCACCACGTCGCGTAGGTCGAGAAGCGGAAACCGCGCGTCGGATCGAATTTCTCGATCGCGTGCATGAGGCCGAGGTTGCCTTCCTCGATCAGATCCAGGAGCGGCACGCCGCGATTCAGATAACCCTTCGCGATACTGACGACCAGCCGCAGATTGCGCTCGATCATGACCTGCCGCGCTTCGAACTCGCCGGCCTTCGCGAGACGTGAATACCGCTGCTCCTCCTCGACGGTGAGCAGCGGCTTCACGCTGATGCGATTCAGGTAATGCTGAATTGTGTCGGCCGTGAGTTCGGCCTGAAGCAGCGAGCGGAAATCGTCGGCGTCGGGCGGGGAATCGTTTGCGCCGTCGGCGGTTTCAGCGCCGTCTTCCGCGCGCTTGCCGCGGCCCGCGCCGTCTTCGTCGGAATCGACATCGACGTCGATGTTCTCGGCGTCCTCGTCGCGGGTAGAAGCGCCCTCTTCCACCGACACTTGCAAAGGTCGGCTGATCGTCTCAGTCTCGGCTTGCGGCAGGCGGCGCTTCGTTTTCGGCATGATGGCTCCGCTTTTATTGCGGCGGCAAATACTTCAGTGGGTCAACAGGTTTACCCTGCCGGCGAACTTCGAAATGCAACATCACACGGTCCGAATCGCTGTTCCCCATCTCAGCGATTTTCTGCCCTTTAGTCACCGCGTCCCCCTCTTTTACCATCAAAGCGCGGTTATGTGCATATGCCGTGAGAAAAGTCGCATCGTGCTTGATGATAATGAGATTGCCGTAGCCGCGCAGCCCATTTCCGGAGTAGACCACCCGTCCATCCGCCGAAGCGTTGACCGGATCTCCCGCCGCACCGCCGATGTTCAAACCCTTGTTCTTCGCGTCGTCGAACGTGCCGAGAATCGGGCCTCGCGCCGGCCAGATGAACGCCGGCTGCGCTGCCGCCGTCGCGCTGTTGTCGACGCCCGCCGCCACGCCCGGTGCCGCGCCTGCCGCAGCGCCCGGCGCGGTTCCCATGCCGGAACTCGGCCCGTAGTACGGCGGCTGGGTCGCGCCCGTTGTTGCGCCCGTTGTTGCGCCCGTGGTTGCGCCTGTCGTCGCGCCCGGCTGCTGCGCGCCGCCGTTGAGCGGCTGCGCTTGGACTGCGCCACCTGCGATCGGCGCGGTCGACACGCCCGGCGTCGCCGCGGCGACATTCGCTCCCGGCGGCGCGACGCGCACCAGTTGACCGACCTCGATCTGATTCGGGTTGGTCAGATTGTTCCAGGCAGCGATGTCGTGATAATTCTGACCGTTTTCCAGTGCGATCCGATATAGGGTGTCGCCCGGTTTCACGCGATAGAAGCCCGGCGGCGGCGGACCGTTGGACGCGGCGGCCTGGGCGGCATCCGTCCCGATGGGCGCGCCGGTCCTATCCACCACCGGCGCCATGTCCATGCGCGTCGAACACGCCGCCAGCACAATTAGCGCAACGACGCACACGCTGCGCTGCGCCGCCGTCAGGCGAACGTTCGCACTCCCTACTCGCCAAGCACGCAAGATACTCATCGGTGTCAAATCACTCCGGATTTCAAAGGTACAAAGAAAACGCGATCCAGCTGCGACTCGCGCCACTGCGTCGCCGAAAGGCGCGTGACGAGCGTCAGCACCTGCGACTGCGCGGCCTGCGATCCGACCGGCGCGACGAGCCTGCCGCCGACAGCCAGTTGATCCAGCAAGGCTTGCGGGACGTCGAGCCCCGCGCACGCGATGACGATCGCATCGAACGGCGCGGCCGCGGGCAGGCCGAGACGGCCGTCGCCGTAGTGCAGCCGGATGTTCGGCACGCGCAGCGGCCGAAGATTGAGCTTCGCGCGCTCGGACAGCGGCCGCACGCGCTCGATCGAATAAACCTCGGTCGCGACCTGCGACAGCACCGCCGCCTGATAACCGCAGCCGGTCCCGATCTCCAGCACCTTGTCGAGCGTGCGGCCGGCCGCGACCAGTTCGATCATGCGCGCGACCACGGAAGGCTTCGAGATGGTCTGATGGTGACCGATCGGCAGCGCCGCGTCTTCGTACGCCTGCGCGGCGAGCCCGGGATCGACGAACATGTGGCGCGGCACGACCGACATGGCGTTCAGCACGCGCGGATCGGTGATGCCGTTCCCGCGCAGCCGCTCCACCATGCGCTCGCGCACGCGTTCGGAGGTGAGCGTCTGCGTGCTCGTCAACGCGACGTTCGGCGCGCCCTTCTTCGTCGCGGCGTTGGTGTTCGCGTTCAGATCACGCTCGGCGGGACGCTGCGTGGTTCGCAACGCGCTCGTGCGCGGATGCGGCGCCTGCGCCGGACTGCGGGCTAAAGGAGAAGTCGCTGCGGGAACCGGCTTCCCGTTCCCCGTCTTGGCAGCGAAACCGGACGCCGCTTTCTGCGCGCCGGCCGCCGAACGCAACGCGCCCGGCGCGACGGCAGGCTTCACGCGCGACGCATCCGCGCGGCCGCTCGGTTTGCGCGGCTCGCGTACCAGGTCCGCGAGCGCCAGCGGAAAGCGCTTGGCGCGCTCGTCCGTCATGAGCGGCGGCTCCCGGCGGCGGCCCATTCGCGCGTCTCGGCCATGAGCTTCGTGTGCGTCAGGTCGAGTTGCAGCGGCGTGATGGAGACATAGCCGTTCGCGACGGCGTGAAAATCGGTGCCTTCGCTGGCATCGAGCGCATCGCCCGACGGCCCGATCCAGTAAATCGGATTACCGCGGGGGTCCGTCTGCCGGATGACCGGCTGCGAAGGATGCCGCTTGCCGAGGCGCGTCACGCGCCATTCGCCGAGCTGGTCGTACGGCAGGCTTGGAATATTGACGTTCAGCAACGGATGACCCGGCATCGGATGATCGAGGAAATGCGCGACGATTTCCGCTGCGACGCGCGCCGCATCTTCCAGATGAAGCCAGTCTCGGCCGACCAGCGAAAACGCGATGGCCGGAATGCCGAACATGAAGCCTTCGGTGGCGGCGGCGACCGTGCCCGAATACAGCGTGTCCTCGCCGACGTTCTGGCCGTTGTTGATACCCGACACCACGAGGTCCGGCTGCTCGTCCAGCATGCCGGTGAGCGCGATATGCACGGAGTCGGTCGGCGTGCCGTTCACGAAGTTGAAACCGTTCGGCGCGCGATGAATGCTCAACGGCCGCGACAGCGTGAGCGAGTTCGACGAGCCGCTGCAGTTCTGCTCGGGCGCCATCACGGTCACGTCGCCGAGCGGCTGCAAAGCGTCGTGCAGCACGTTGATGCCGCGCGCCAGATAGCCGTCGTCGTTGCTGAGTAGGATTCGCATCTGACGATTGTAACCGAGGAAAGATGACGCGCGAACGCGCGCGCGGGCTCGTCCGGAGCGCTGCCGTGCCCTACACTGACCGCCTCGACGACGAGGAGACGACATGCGCGCTGTTCGCTGCAATCAATACGGATTACCCGACACGCTCACCATCGAGACGATGCCGGACCTGCACCCCGAAGCCGGCGAAATCATCATCGACGTGAAGGCGGCGAGCGTCAATTTTCCGGACGTGCTCATCGTTCAGAACAAGTATCAATTCAAGCCGCCGCTGCCCTTCACGCCGGGCGCGGAGTTGGCCGGCGCGGTGCGCGAAGTGGGCGCGGGCGTGACGCGCTTTACGCCCGGCATGCGCGTGGCCGCGTACACCGCGCACGGCGCGTTCGCCGAGCAGGCGCGCGCGAGCGAGACGGCGTGCATCGCGCTGCCCGATCACGTCGATCTCGCGCAGGCCGCCGCCTTCACGCTCGCCTACGGCACGTCGTATCACGCGCTCGTGGATCGCGGTGAACTGAAGGCCGGCGACACGCTGCTCGTGCTCGGCGCGGCGGGCGGCGTCGGGCTGGCGGCGGTGCAGATCGGCAAGATCGTCGGCGCGCGGGTGATCGCGGCGGCATCGAGCGCGGAGAAGCTCGCGTTCTGCCGCGAGCACGGCGCGGACGATGTCATCGACTACACGAAGGAAGACGTGCGCGAGCGCATCAAGGCGCTGACGGGCGGCAATGGCCCGGATGTCATATTTGATCCCGTCGGCGGCGCGTATGCGGAACCGGCGTTTCGCAGCATCGCGTGGCGCGGGCGATATCTCGTCGTCGGCTTTGCGAACGGCGAGATTCCGAAGCTGCCGCTCAACCTCGCGCTCCTGAAAGGCGCGAGCATCGTCGGCGTGTTCTGGGGCGATCACATGCGCCGCGAGCACGCGCTCGCGGATCGCGAATTCGCGACGATGGTAGAGTGGATCGAAGCGGGCAAGCTGCGCCCCGTCGTCACGAAGCGCTATACGCTCGAAGAGACGCCGCAAGCACTCGACGACATGATGAATCGCCGCGTGACGGGCAAGGTCGTGATCGAGCCGTGATCGAGCCGTAGACCGCTGCTATCTCACAGCTTCTCGGTATCGCCGGTTTTCGGCTGCCACTTCATGAGCCGCCGCTCGACGAGCGCGACGAGCCCGTCGAGCACCAGCGCGAACGCTGTCAGCACGAGAATGCCGGCGAACACGGTGTTGATGTCGAACGTGCCTTCCGCCTGCAGAATCAGATACCCGACGCCGCGCGCCGAACCGAGATACTCGCCCACCACCGAGCCGACGAACGCGAGCCCGACCGACGTATGCAGGCTCGAAAACACCCAGCTCGTCGCGCTCGGCAGATACACATGACGCAGCAGTTGCTTGCGGTTCGCGCCGAGCATGCGCGCGTTCGCGAGCACGACGGGGCTCACTTCCTTCACGCCCTGATACACGTTGAAGAACACGATAAAGAAAACGAGCGTCACGCCGAGCGCGACCTTCGACCAGATGCCGAGCCCGAACCACACCGCGAAGATCGGCGCGAGAATGACGCGCGGCATCGAGTTGGCGGCCTTGATGTAGGGGTCGAGTAGCGCGCTCGTCGTCGGCGCGAGCGCGAGCCAGAGCCCGACCGCAAGCCCCGACACCGTGCCGATCACGAACGCGAGCACCGTCTCGATCAGCGTCACCCACAGATGAATATAAATCTCGCCGCCGCTAAACCATTCCCAGATTCGCACGAGCACCTTCTGCGGCTCGCCGAAGAAGAACGCGGCCTTGTTGGCGTCGTCGAAGTAAAAAGGCGGCAAGAGCGTCGGGCTCGTGAGCACGTACCACACGACGAAGCACGCGACGAGCAGCAGCCACTGCCACAGCGCGAGATTGGCCCGATTTGAACGATTAGGGCGCAGCTTGTTCCACATGTTCGTATTCTTAATTTGCGACGGTGGGCTTCAATTGCTGCTGATAACCCTTGAGCACTTCCTCGCGCAGCACGCCCCAGATCAGCGCGTGCAATTCGACGAAGCGGGGATGCGAGCGAATCTCGGCGACATCGCGCGGACGCGGAAGGTCGATCGCGAACTCGCCGATGGGATGCGTGCCCGGCCCCGCCGACAGCACGACGACGCGATCGGACATGGAAATGGCTTCGTCCAGATCATGCGTGATGAAGAGCACCGCCTTGCGCTTCGCGGCCCAGAGTTCGAGCAGTTCGTTTTCCATCAACTGCCGCGTCTGGATGTCGAGCGCGGAGAACGGCTCGTCCATCAGGATGATGTCGGGATCGAGAATCAAGGTCTGCGCCATTGCGACGCGCTTGCGCATGCCGCCCGACAGTTGATGCGGATACCGGTCGCCGAAGCCTGACAGTCCCACGCGCTTCAGCCACGCTTCGCCGCGCGAGCGCGCTTCGTCCTTCGGCACGCCGTCGAACGCGAGGCCGGCGATCACGTTGTCGAGCGCGGAGCGCCAGGGCATCAGCGCGTCGGCCTGAAACATGTAGCCGGCGCGGCGGTTGATGCCCTTCAGCGGTTCGCCGAACACGCTCACCGTGCCCGACGACGGCTGCAGCAAGCCCGCCGAGATGTTGAGCAGCGTGGACTTGCCGCATCCCGTCGGGCCGACCACGGACACGAACTCGCCGGGCGCAATCGACAGCGTGGTATCGCGAACGGCGGTATAGCGGTCCTTACGATTCTCGCGCGACGCGAACGTGCAGGTGACGCCCTGCAGCGCGAGCGCGGGTTGGTCGGGCGTCGCCATCGGCTACGCCTTGACCGAGGCGAGCGCCTTCTTCACGAAGTCGTTCGTCCAGGTCTTCGACAAGTCGATCGGCTTGCCCTTCACGGTTTCGTCGAAAGCCTGGAGCGTTTTCAGCGACGTGGCCGGGCCGTCGTCCGGCATCAGGCCATCGGGTGACATGGCTTCCTTCACGTGCTGCCACGAATCGAGATACAACGCGCGGTCGCCGAGCAGATAGCCTTCCGGCACCGTCGCGATCAGTTCCTTGCCCGATGCCGATTGCAGCCACTTGAGCGCGCGCACCATTGCGTTGGTGAGCGCCTGCGTCGTGTTCGGATTCTTGCTGATGAAGCTCTGCGACGCGTAGAGACACCCCGCGGGCATGTTGCCGCCGAACACCGTGCGGGTATCCGCGAGCGTGCGCGTGTCCGAGACGATGCGAATCTCGCCCGCGCGGTCGAGCTTGGTCATGACGGGATCGAGGTTCGCCATGGCGTCGATCTGCCCGGACTCCAGCGCCGCGATTGCGCCCGCTCCCGCGCCGACGCCGATAAACGACACGTCCGTCGCCTTGAGACCGGCCTTCGCGAGCACGAAGCTCGCCATGATCGACGTCGACGATCCCGGCGCCGTGACGCCGATTTTCTTGCCCTTCAGGTCCGCGACGGACTTGTAGTTGGGCATCGCCTTCTTCGATACAGCGAGCACGATCTGCGGCGCGCGCCCTTGCAGCACGAACTCGCGGAAATACTGGTTCTTGGCTTGGAGCAAGAGCGTGTGCTCGAACGCGCCGGACACCACATCCGCGCTGCCGCCGACCGCCGCCTGCAACGCCTTCGCGCCGCCGGCGAAATCGGCGATCTCGATGTCGAGTCCTTCGTCCTTGAAGTAGTTGCGGCGCTCCGCGATGGTGAGCGGCAGATAGTAGAAAAGGTTCTTGCCGCCGACGGCGATCGACACCTTCGTCTGTTCCGGCTTGCCTTGCGCGAACGCGAGCGGCATGCCCGTCACTGCGCTACCCGCGAGCACGGCGCCGCTCGCGATGAACGTCCTGCGTTTCATCGTTGTTGTCTCCTGTCCACCGGATGTCGCATAAAGCGCGCTCCGGTTGCTTGTCGTTCTGGTCTGCGCTGCCGGCCCGGGTGACGCGATTCGCTCAGATCACCTTGGCCGCCCGCAGTCGCGCGATATCGTCAGGATGATACCCGAGCGTTGTAAGGACTTCATCGGTGTGTTCACCGAGTTGCGGCCCGAGCCAGCGCGTCTCGCCGGGCGTGTCGGACAGTTTCGGCGTGACGTTCGGCAGCGTGATCTCGCGGCCGTCCTGCCAGGGGAAGCGTTGCAGCATTTGCCGCGCGATGTACTGCGGGTCCGAGAACATGTCGGCGACGCTGTAGATGCGCCCGGCCGGCACGTCGGCCGCATTGAGCACGGCGAGCGCCTCGTCGATGCTGCGCGTCGACAGCCACGCGGCGATGGCGTCGTCGATTTCCTGCGTGCGCGGCACGCGGCCGTCGTTCGAGGCGAGCGCCGGATCGTTCGCGAGATCGGCGCGGTCGATGGCGGTCATCAGCCGCTTGAAGATGGGATCGCTGTTGCCGCCGATGACGATGCTGCCATCCCGGCACGGATACGTGTTCGACGGCACGATGCCCGGCAGCGACGCGCCCGTGCGCTCGCGCACGAGACCGTACACGCCGTATTCGGGCACCACGCTCTCCATCATGTTGAAGACGGCTTCGTAGAGCGCGACATCGACCACCTGCCCTCTGCCGCCGTTCACCTGCCGATGATGCAGCGCCATCAGCGCGCCGATCACGCCGTGCAGCGCGGCAATCGAATCGCCGATGGAAATGCCGATGCGCGGCGGCGGCAAGTCCGGATAGCCGGTGATGTGCCGCAGGCCGCCCATCGATTCGGCGATCGCGCCGAAGCCCGGACGATCGCGATACGGCCCGGTCTGGCCGTAGCCGGAAAGCCGCACCATCACGAGGCCGGGGTTCTCGGCAGAGAGCGTTTCATAGCCGAGACCGAGCTTTTCCAAAAGACCCGGCCGGAAGTTCTCGATGACGATGTCCGCTTCCTTCGCGAGCCGCCGGACGATTTCCTTGCCCTCTTCGGCCTTCAGGTTCACGGTCACGGACTTCTTGTTGCGCGCCTGCACCGCCCACCAGAGCGACGTGCCGCCGACTTCCGGATACAGCTTGCGCCACTTGCGCAGCGGATCGCCGCCGTTCGGGTCTTCTATCTTGATGACGTCCGCGCCGAACTCGCCCATGAAGCGGGCCGCGAACGGCCCCGCGATGAGCGTGCCCAATTCGAGCACCTTGACGCCGGCGAGCGGCCCCGCGGTTGCGCTCATGTTTTCGTCTCCTTTGTTTTTGTACGGGCTTTCAGAGCGGCAGATCCAGCGGCTTGAAGCGCGGCGTGCCGTCGGCGAGCGTCTCGTTGAACATCGCGGCGGGCCGCACCCACAGGCCGCGCTCGTGTGGCCACAGGTGTTCGTAGACGATCATCGCTTCCTCCGTTTCGGAGTGCCGGGCCACGCCGATCACGCGATACAGCCCGCCCTTGTAATGCCGATGCGTGGCGAGCGCGAGAGCTTCGCTTTCTGTCATGAGGTCTTCCTTATACGGAGCGCCGGTCGAGCATCGCGCGCGCGATGGTGCCCGCATCGACATATTCCAGCTCGCCGCCCACCGGCACGCCGCGCGCTAGCCGCGTGACCTTGAGCCCTTTCGACTTGAGCGTCTGCGCGAGGTAATGCGCGGTGGCTTCGCCTTCGTTGGTGAAGTTCGTCGCGAGCACGACCTCTTGCACGACGCCATCCAGCGCGCGGTTGATCAGGCGCTCGAAGTGAATCTCCTTCGGCCCGATGCCGTCGAGCGGACTCAACCTGCCCATCAGCACGAAATACAGCCCGCGATACGTGAGCGTCTGTTCGAGCATGATCTGGTCGGCGGGCGTCTCGACGACGCACAGCAGAGCCGGATCGCGCTCCGGATCGAGACAGACTTCGCAGATCGGCGCCTCGGTGAAGGTGTTGCACTTCTCGCAGTGGCGCAGATGCTCGGTCGCGAACAGCAGCGAATTGCCGAGCTTCTCGGCGCCGGCGCGGTCATGCTGCATCAGGTGATACGCCATGCGCTGCGCGGATTTCGGGCCGACGCCCGGCAGCGCGCGCAGCGCCTCGACGAGCGCCGAGAGGGCGGAAGGTTGTTTCATGTGTCCTTCGTTGGCATCGAAACGCGCCGAATGCGCTTCGGCGCGCGCGATCAGAACGGCAGCTTGAAGCCCGGCGGCATCGGCATGCCGGCGGTCATGCCGCTCATCTTCTCTTGCGTGGTGGCCTCGGCCTTGCGCACGGCGTCGTTGAACGCGGCGGCGACGAGGTCTTCGAGCATGTCCTTGTCGTCCGCGAGCAGGCTCGGGTCGATCTGCACGCGCTTCACGTCGTTCTTGCAGGTCATCGTCACTTTCACGAGACCGGCGCCCGACTGGCCCTCGACCTCGATCAGCGCGAGCTGATCCTGCATCTTCTTCATGTTTTCCTGCATCTGCTGAGCTTGCTTCATCAGCCCGGCGAGTTGGTTCTTCATCATGGTGCGGCTCCTTCCTGAAAAGCGGATATGCGGATGGCGGCGAGCGCGCCGCGACGTGCGGCGGCGCGCTTCGGGATTCAAGCCGCACATGCGGCGAATGTGCGGCGTGTCTTGCTGCTTACTGTACCGTGCCCGTCAGGCGGATGCGCCCGGCGTATGTCCGCCCGATGCGGCAAGCGGCCTGATCGAGCCTTGCACGATGCTCGCGCCGAAATCGCGGATGAGCGACTGCACGAACGGATCGCGCTGGATTTCCTGCTCGGCCTCCTGCTGCTTCTTCGCGCGTTCGGCTGCGTCGAGCGCGGCGGCCGTGCGGCGCGCGGGACCGACGCTGACATTGACTTCGACGGCGCGGCCGAGCTTCTCGGCAAGCGCGCTCTTGAGCTTCGCGACGTGGCCGGCGTCCTTGTACATCGGCACGGCGACAGTGAGCGTGACCGAATTCGCGTCGCAGGCGGTCAGTTCGCTGTTGAACGCGAGCTGATACGCGACGCCTTTGAGCGGCAGATCGGCGGCGAGCGCCGCCCATTCGATATCGACGCCGAGCGCATCGAGCGGCACGGCGGGCGGCAACGGCGCGGTGTCGACCTTTGGCGCGGACTTCGGCGCGGGTTCGCTGCCAAAGCGCATGTCGTCGGGGCCGTTGTCAAATGCGGGAATATAACCGTCGTCGGGCGGCATGAAATACGCATCTTCCGACGATGCCGGGGCGTAGTCGTCCGGCGGCATGTCCTCCCACGGCGGGATCACTTTCGCGGCGGATTTGGCTTGCGGCTCGGGCGCGGCTGCGGGTGCCGGCGCCGGTGCCGACGCGGAGGCCGCTTGAGCCGCCGGGCGGCGCGGCTCCGGAACCTGCACTTTCACCGCAGGCTTGGCGACGTTGGCGACAGGCTTGGGCGCAGCGGCCGGCGCGTTCGCCTGCCCCGCCGCCGATACACCGCGCCCCGGGCGACCCGACGACAGCCGCATGCCTGCGCTGCGCAGCACTTCGAGCGCGGCGCTGGCTCCGCTTCCGGCGCGCGAAGGTGCGGAGGAAGGCGCGGGAGATTCCATGGTTGCAGCGGCGTCGACCGTCTGTCGCGCGGCGGCGGAAAGCGGCGCGGGCGCGGCGGGCGGCTCGTTGGCGGCTTTGTCTTCTGGCTGCGTCGCGGAGACGAGCGATGCGGCTGGCGCTGCGTTGGCTGTGTTGGCGGCTTCGTCTTCCGGGCGAGTCGCCGACGCAAGCGACGCGGCTGGCGCTGCGCTGTCCGCATCGGCAGCTTTGTCTTCCTTGCGAGTCGCGGAGACGCGCGACGCCGTTGACGGTGCGCTGTCTCTCTCGCCGGCTTTGGCTTCCGAGCGAGTCGCCGACGCAAGCGACGCGGCTGGCGGTGCGTGGTCCGCATCGGCGCCTTCTTCCGGGCGAGTCGCGGAAACGCGCGACGCATCCGCGCGTTCGATGTTCGTTGCGGATGCTTCGTCACCAGCAGTTGACGCGGGCGATGCGTACGCCGAAGAATCGACGCTACGATCACGAGCCGGCGCTTGCGGCTCGCGCGTCGCCGCAGATGCCCCGCTCGCCGCCTTCGCGGCAACCGGCGCGGGCGCCACCGCGCGTTCGGCCATCGCGCCCGCGAGCGCCGCGCTGCGCTGCGGCTTCGTCGCCTGCGGCGTGTTCACCGCGAGGCCGCCGCCACCGCCCGGCCCGCCTGCGGGCTCGAACGCCAGCATGCGCAGCAGCGTCATCGTGAAGCCTGCGTATTCGTCCGGCGCGAGGCCCAACTCGCTGCGGCCTACAGTCGCGATCTGATAGAACAACTGCACCTGCTCCGCGGACAGCGCATCCGCGAAGCGGCGGATATCGTCGGCTTCGGGCCACTCGTCCAACACCGACGACGGCGCGAACTGCGCCCACGCGATGCGGTGCAGCAGGCTCGCCAGATCCTGCAGCGCAGTCGAAAAGGACAGGCTGCGCAACGCCATTTCGTCCGCGATGGCGAGCACCCCCGCGCCGTCGCCGGCGGCGAGCGCGTCGATCAGACGGATCAGATAGCTTTGATCGAGCGCGCCGAGCATGCCGCGCACGGCTTCCTCGGTCACCTGATTCGCCGAATACGCGATAGCCTGATCGGTCAGCGAAAGCGCGTCGCGCATGCTGCCATCCGCCGCGCGCGACAAAAGCCGCAGCGCCTGCGGCTCGAACGCGATGTGCTCTTCGCCGAGAATGTGCTCGAGATGCGAGACGATATGCCCCGCCGGCATCTGCTTCAGGTTGAACTGGAGGCAGCGCGAGAGCACCGTCACCGGAATCTTCTGCGGATCGGTGGTGGCCAGAATGAATTTGACGTGCGGCGGCGGCTCTTCCAGCGTCTTCAGCATGGCGTTGAAGGCGTGGTTCGTGAGCATGTGCACTTCGTCGATCATATAGACCTTGAAGCGCGCATCGACCGGCGCATACACCGCGCGCTCCAGCAGCGCGGCCATTTCATCGACGCCGCGATTGCTCGCCGCGTCCATTTCCACATAGTCGACGAAGCGGCCTTCGTCGATTTCCCGGCACGCGCGGCACACGCCGCACGGCTTCGAGCTCACGCCCGTCTCGCAATTGAGCGCCTTCGCGAAGATGCGCGAAAGCGTCGTCTTACCGACGCCGCGCGTGCCCGTGAACAGATAGGCGTGATGCAGACGGCCGCCGTCGAGCGCGTGCGTGAGCGCGCGAACGACATGCTCCTGGCCGACGAGCGACTCGAACGATTTCGGCCGCCATTTGCGTGCGAGAACTTGATAGGTCATGCGCGAAATTGTATCAGCAACGACTTGCGGCAAACGCGCGAGAGCGGGACGCGGCAAGCGTCCAGCGAGGCTGTCGCCGCACTGGAAAAACCGGGAAATCTGGGGAGAAGACAAGAAGAAAAGCGGAAGGTGACGAGCCCGACCCTCGGCACTGGTGGAAAGCGGCTGTGGCTGCTTCGTTCCCGACCTGACCAGGTTGACCGCGCCACCATGCGAGGAGGCCCGTCACGACGAATTGTATCACGCACCGCGCGCCGCCCGGAAGGCTCGCCGCGAACCTCACTGCAAAGCGCGACCGTGCTCTTGTGCTTCGTGCTTTCGCCCTCAGATCGTCGCTATCGGGCACGGGCAACGGATAGCAAAGTAGGCTAAGATGGCATGTGACTTACCTGTGACCGTGCGTGCTCGAGCTCGAATCGGCGGGCGCGGTGGCGGGACATTCGTTCGCTCATGAACTATAGATTCAGCGGCAAGATGAGCGGCGAAATCCTTTTCCAGTTTTCGTGTATCGTGGCGAGCATTCCAACGCGGGCCTCGAATCAATAGAGGTATTCAGACAATGAGCGAATCAATCAAGCACATCAGCGACGCTTCTTTCGAACAGGACGTCGTCAAGTCGGATAAACCTGTCCTGCTCGACTTCTGGGCCGAATGGTGCGGTCCGTGCAAGATGATTGCCCCGATCCTCGACGAAGTCGCGAAGGATTACGGCGATCGCCTGCAGATCGCGAAGATCAATGTGGACGAACACCAGTCGACGCCGGTCAAGTTCGGCGTGCGCGGCATTCCCACGCTGATCCTGTTCAAGAACGGCGCGGTCGCCGCGCAAAAGGTCGGCGCCTTGTCGAAGTCGCAACTGACCGCATTTCTCGACAGCAACCTGTAACTGCACCACAGGCGGGCGTCGGCTTTCATCGGCGCCCGCTCTGCGCGATTGCGCGCGATTCCGCGCGATTCGAATGAAAAGCGCGTGAGCCGATGTTGTCGCGCGACAACATCGGCCGAAAAGCCCCGTCCCCGGCCTATCCGAGGCTTGCGCGGCGTGTGCTATGCTAGAATCACAAGACTTCAAGAAGTATTAACTAGCAGTATTAAGTCTAGAGCGGTTCCGCTCACCTCTTCCCCAAATCTTTCTGTCGCACCTCTTCTCCCTGGCGGGAAATCCGTATGCATTTATCCGAGCTCAAGTCTCAGCACGTGTCTGCACTGATCGAGATGGCCAATGGCCTGGAGATCGAAAACGCGAACCGCCTGCGCAAGCAGGAATTGATGTTCGCGATTCTTAAAAAGCGCGCCAAGGCTGGCGACACGATTTTCGGCGACGGCACGCTCGAAGTGCTGCCCGACGGCTTCGGGTTTCTGCGCTCGCCCGAGACTTCGTATCTCGCGAGTACGGACGATATCTATATCAGTCCGTCGCAGATCCGCCGTTTCAATCTGCATACCGGCGACACCATCGAAGGCGAAGTGCGCACGCCGAAAGACGGCGAGCGCTATTTCGCGCTGGTGAAGGTCGACAAAGTCAACGGGCAGCCGCCCGAGGCCTCGAAACACAAGATCATGTTCGAGAACCTCACGCCGCTGCATCCGAATAAGCCGCTGCCGCTCGAACGCGAAATGCGCGGCGAAGAAAACGTGACGGGCCGCATCATCGACATGATCGCGCCGATCGGCAAAGGACAGCGCGGGCTGCTCGTCGCGTCGCCGAAGTCGGGCAAGACCGTGATGCTTCAGCACATCGCGCATGCGGTGAAGGCCAATCATCCGGATGTCGTGCTGTTCGTGCTCCTGATCGACGAGCGTCCCGAGGAAGTCACCGAAATGCAGCGCTCGGTCGCGGGCGAAGTGATCGCCTCGACCTTCGACGAACCCGCCGCGCGTCACGTGCAGGTGGCCGAAATGGTCATCGAGAAGGCGAAGCGCTTGGTCGAAATGAAGCATGACGTCGTGATTCTGCTCGACTCCATCACGCGTCTCGCGCGCGCCTACAACACGGTCGTGCCGGCATCGGGCAAGGTGCTGACGGGCGGTGTCGATGCGAACGCGCTGCAACGTCCGAAGCGCTTCTTCGGCGCGGCGCGCAACATCGAGGAAGGCGGATCGCTCACTATCATCGGCACGGCGCTGATCGAAACCGGCAGCCGCATGGACGACGTGATTTACGAAGAGTTCAAGGGCACCGGCAACATGGAAGTGCACCTCGAGCGCCGTCTTGCGGAAAAGCGCGTGTATCCGTCGATCAACCTGAACAAGTCGGGCACGCGCCGCGAAGAACTGCTCATCAAGCCGGATTTGCTGCAAAAGGTCTGGGTGCTGCGCAAGTTCATTCACGACATGGACGAAGTCGAAGCGATGGAATTCCTGCTCGACAAGATCCGTCAGACGAAGAGCAACTCCGAGTTCTTCGACCTGATGCGTCGCGGCGGGGGTTGATTCTCCGTCCCGCTTCGCGCTTTCATGGAACCGCCTGCATCGTCAGGCGGTTTTTTTATCTATGTGTGCTCCGCAGTCGCGATGCCGCCCGCGCGCATCCGTACAATCCGGTCTGTTCCCGGGTCATCCCGCGCAACCACTCGACCGACCGATGCCCAACCTCTTCACCCGCTGGTTCGGCGCGCAACGCCGCGAGCGCGCGCTGCGCAAGTACGCCGTCGACGACGCCCTCTGGCAGCGCACGCTCGACGCCTTCCCGTTTTTCGGCCACCTGAGCGCGCCCGACCGCGACCGCCTGCGCGAGCTGACGAGCCTGTTCATCGCGCAGAAGTCGTTTTCCACCGCGCACGAACTGGAACTGACCGACGAGATGATCGTCGCGATCGCCGCGCAGGCGTGCCTGCCGGTGCTCAACCTGAGCCTCGATCTGTACGACGGCTGGGTCGGCGTGATCGTCTATCCGGGCGAGTTCGTGATCAAGAAGACCGTGGAGGACGAAGCCGGCGTGGTGCATGAGATCGAGCACGACGCTAGCGGCGAGGCGTGGGAAGGCGGCCCGGTCGTGCTCTCGTGGGAGGACGCGCAGATGGCGGACGGCTCGGACGCGTACAACGTCGTGATTCACGAGTTCGCGCACAAGATCGACATGGTGAACGGCGAGGCTAACGGGCATCCGCCGCTCTTTCGACGCTGGCACGCGCCGCTCGACCACGCCGCGTGGTCCGACGTGTTCGACAACGCCTACGACCAGTTCTGCGCGCGCGTGGACGCCGTGCCGAAGCGCCGTTGGGCGCGCTTCGAGCGCGAATCGCTGATCGATCCGTATGCGGCGGACCATCCGTCGGAATTCTTCGCGGTATGCAGCGAGGCGCTCTTCGTCACGCCGCAGGCTTTCGAGGCCGAGTATCCCGAGTTGTATCGGCTACTCGCGCGTTATTACCGCCAAGATCCGGCGAACGTGGGCGCGCTGGCCGGGTGAGTGCTGCAAACGTCTCGGAAAAATTATCAACCGACTGATTTTCTGGCATAATCTTCGTTTTTCGACCCCCAGGCAAGTGACTCGCTAAAGCCACCGTGAACGGTGCAGTGGGTTGGCTACCGCCAGATACCAGGAAACATCATGAAAGAAGGCATTCACCCGGATTACCGCGAAGTCCTGTTCGTCGACATGTCGAACGACTTCAAGTTCGTGACCCGCTCGACCATCCAGACGCGCGAAACCGCCGAGTACAACGGCAAGACGTACCCGCTCGCGAAGATCGAAGTGTCGTCGGAATCGCACCCGTTCTACACCGGCCAGCAAAAGATCATGGACACGGCCGGCCGCGTCGAGAAGTTCAACAACAAGTTCGCGCGCTTCTCCACCAAGAAGTAAGTCGGGCTTCAGGGTTCAGCAATAAGGGCAGCTTTGGCTGCCCTTTTTTGTCCCTGCGTCTTCTGTCGCTGCATCTGTCGTCGCATCTTCGACGAGCGTCGTTGCGCGCGGTTACATGCCGACGCGGCAAGACGCTACAGAAGCCGCTGCCCGACTACAATGCCGGATGCTCCGGCCCCGCCGCGCTCTTTTGCGCACGCCTCTCGGCGGTCCGTCTCTTCATCAAGCCTTCTCGCATGCGATCTGTCGTTCGTCTGACCGCCTCCGCCACCAGCGCCCTGCCGCGCTGGCTCCTGCTCGCCATCTGCATCACGTATGCGTCGTTCGGCCTCTTCGGCCGCGATCCCTGGAAGAACGAAGACGCAGCGGGCTTCGGCGTGATGTGGACGATGGCCAACGGCGACGCCCGCGACTGGCTCCTGCCAAATCTGCTCGGCAAGGCGCCGACCGCCGACGGACCGCTGATGTACTGGCTCGGCGCGACGTTCATTCGCCTCCTGAGCCCGTGGGTCGATGCGAGCAACGCGTCGCGCGTCGTGACGGGCCTGCTCTTCTGTCTCGCATGCGCGTTCGTCTGGTATTCGACGTATCTGCTCGGCCGCCGCGAAGAAGCGCAGCCGTTCAAGTACGCGTTCGGCGGCGAGCCGGAGCCGCGCGACTATGGCCGCACCCTCGCCGACGGCGCGCTCCTGATTCTGCTCGCGTGCTTCGGCCTTGCCGAGCGCGGCCACGAAACCACGCCGCAGCTCGCGCAGTTCGCCGGCACGGCCATGCTCATCTACGGCCTCGTGCGCAGCCTCGACAAGCCGGTACACGGCGCGCTCGTGTGGGGCGCGGCGATCGGCGTCGTCGGGCTGTCGAGCTCGCCTGTGCTCGTCTTCGCGCTGCTGCTCTGCACGCTCGCCATGACCATCATCGTGCGTCAGGTGCGCGCCGCGCCCTTGCTGATCTACGGCCTGCCGGTCGCCGTCGTGCTGATCGCCGCATGGGTGTGGCCGACATTGCACTTCTTTCCCGACGACGGCGAATGGTGGCTGCGCCAATGGTGGCGCACGAGCTTCTATACGTTCTCCGGGCCGCCGTCGATCGTCTTCGGCTACGCGATGAAGAACCTGCCGCTCTTCGCGTGGCCCGCGTGGCCGCTCGCGATCTGGGCGTTCGTGAGCTGGGGCGGCATGCGCCGCTCGCCGCACGTGGCGGTGCCGTTGTCGATCATCGGGCCGTTGCTGGTGCTCGTCGTGTTGCAGGCGCACGAGACCAACCGCCTCTTCCTGCTGCTCTTGCCGCCGCTGTCCGTGCTCGCGACCTTCGCGCTGCCGACGCTCAAGCGCGGCGCGATCAACGCGATCGACTGGTTCGCGATGCTCAGCTTCACGATCATCGGCTCGCTGGTGTGGCTCGTGTGGACGGCGGGCATGATCGGCTTTCCGGCGCCGATGGCGCGCAACCTCGCGCGTCTCGTGCCGGGCTTTCATCCCGAGTTCAAGCTCATCTCGTTCGTGTGCGCGGTGGCCGTGACGGTCTGCTGGTTCCTGCTCGCCCGCTGGCGGCTCGCGCGGCATCCGAAGGTGCTGTGGCGCAGCGTCGTGTTGTCGAGCGCGGGCACCACGCTGATGTGGGTGCTGCTCATGACCCTTTGGCTGCCGGTCGTCAACTACAGCCGCACGTATCGCGACGTCGCGGAGCAGATCGCCGAACATCTTCCGCCCGACTACACGTGCATTTCGCCGGTGCGTCTCGGCGATGCGCAAATCGCGACCTTCGCTTATTTTGGCGGCATGCATTTCGCGTTCGACGAAGATTGCGATGTGATCCTCCGACAAGACCGCGCTGATTACGGCGATCCGCCGTCCATCTCGACGTTCCAGTGGAAGCTTGTGTGGGAAGGCCGCCGCGCCGCCGACCGCGACGAACGCTTCCGCCTCTACGTGCGCGTCCAGCGCCCCGCGCCGCCGGTGAAGAAGCCGTTGCGCCCGCGCACGCTGCGCCGGACACAGTAAGGCCATGCTCCCGAAGCTCTCGATCCCGAACGGCCAGGCCGGCATGTGGCGCGATGTACGCACCATCGCGGCGCTTGCGTGGCCGGTGCTGATCGGCCAGCTCGCGGTGATCGCGTTCGGCGTGATCGACACCGCGATGGTCGGCCGCTTCTCCGCCACCGACCTCGCCGCGCTCGGCCTCGGCTCGTCGGTCTATATCTCGATCTACATCGGCCTGACGGGCATTCTCGTGGCGCTTCAGCCGATTGCCGGACAGCTTTTCGGCGCGGGACGCGAGAGCGAGATCGGCGAGGAGACGCGTCAGGCGCTATGGCTCGCGGTGGCGCTGACGGTGATCGGCTTCGTGCTGCTCTTCTTCCCCGAGCCGCTTCTGAGTCTTGCTAAGGCGCCGCCCGCGCTGCACGAACGCACGGTGCAGTATCTGCGCATCTTGTCGTTCGGTTTGCCCGCGAGCCTCGCGTTTCGCGTCTACAGTTCGCTGACCAACGCGGTCGGCAAGCCGCGGCTCGTGATGTTTCTGCAAGTCGGCGGCCTGATTCTCAAATTTCCGCTCAATACGTGGTTCATTTTCGGCGGCGCGGGCGTGCCGGCGCTCGGCGGTCCGGGCTGCGCGCTCGCGAGCACGCTCATCAACTGGGTGCTGGCGGCGGTCGGCATGACGGTGCTCGTGAAGTTCGAGTTCTTCCGCCCGTTCGGCATCTTCTCGCGCTTTTCGTGGCCTGCATTCAGGCGGCAAGTCGCGCTCTTGCGGCTCGGCATTCCGATGGGGCTCTCGTATCTGATCGAAGTGACGTCGTACACGTTCATGGCGCTCTTCATCTCGCGCTTCGGCACGACGACGCTCGCGGGCCATCAGATCGCGGGCAACCTCGGCGCGGTGCTCTACATGACGCCGCTTGCCATCGGCATTGCGTCGTCCACGCTGGTTTCGCAGGCGCTCGGCGCCCGGCGCTTCGACGACGCCGCGTCGATCTCGCGGCACGGCATCGGCATGGCGTGCGTGCTGGCGTGCGTCTACGGCGTGATCCTGCTCGCCGCGCGGCCGCACATCATCGCGGCGTATACGCCCGATGCGAACGTCATCGCGGCCGCGATGCCGCTCGTGCTCATCATCGTCTTCTATCACCTCTGCGACGCGCTGCAGATCACCACCGCCTTCATTCTGCGCGCGTACAAGGTCACGCTCGTGCCGACCATCATCTATGCGATCGCGCTGTGGGGCATCGGGCTCGGCGGCGGTTATCTGCTCGGCTTCGATGTCGGCGGCGCGGTGCCCGCGTGGCTGCAAGGCGCGCGCGGATTCTGGATCGCCAATTCGCTGAGCCTCGGCGTGGCGGGCGTCGGACTGTTCGTCTACTGGCGGCGCGTGAGCGCGCGGCATCTCGATTCGGCGGACGCGGACTGAACAAGCGCGTGTCATCGAAAGCGGGAGAAAGCGTCGAAAAGTGTCGATGGCCGCGCCGCGTCGAAGGATTTCGGTAGGAGTCCCGTAAAATCTCGACCGCGTGCTCGAGACACGCACCTTCGGCGCGGTGAAGACCGGCACCGGCGGCTCGACGGCAAGCCGTTTAGCCGCGACGCCCGCGCCGCTTGGCTGCCGTGGCCGGGCCGTCACCGGCTGGAACTCGTCGATGCACGCGGCGAGGCGATCGACTCGGTTAACTTCGAAGTGCGCGGCGCCTCCGTGAAAACTGCCGCGCCTGTCGTGAAATAGCTGCCGGCGCTGGCGCACCGTTGGCACGACGAAGCGTTTCAACGACTCATTTGCTCGCGGACACAATCCGGCCGTTCGTCGCACGCCCTGCAACGTTAAAGATTGTGCGCCGACGGAGCGCTCTCCCCGGCCTCATGCACAATGCGGACAGCCCGCGTTCGAAACACGGATTTGTCCTATCCTTAACGGCATCGTCCGTTTGCCGGACCGTGCGGCCTTCGTTTCCTTCGTTTCGTTTGTTCCGTTAATCTGCCTGGAGTGTCGTCATGCTGAGAAAGCTGTTGATGCTGTGCCTCGCGTTCACGCTGTCCATCGGCGCGGCGTTTGCCGCCGTCGATGTCAATACCGCCGATCAAGCCGCGCTCGATTCGGTCAAGGGCCTCGGGCCCGTCAAATCGAAGGCGATCGTCGACGAACGCACGAAGAACGGCCCGTTCAAGGACGCCGACGATCTCGCCAATCGCGTCAAAGGACTCGGCGCCAAGTCGGTCGCCAAGCTGGAAGAGAACGGCCTGACCATCGGCGGATCTTCGCTGCCGCCGACCGGCAAGGCATCGAAGCCCGCCGCGACGGCTTCTCACGGCGCGGCCACGCCGAACTCGACCATCAAGTCATCGGCGGCGGCGACCGCTGCGACATCGCCCGCGGCCACGACCGCCCAGACGCCGGCCGTCGCCCCGGCATCGGGCCCGGCGGGTGCTTCGGCTTCCACCACTGCTTCGGCCAAGAAGTCGGGCGCCACGACTGCGACGGCAACGAGCGACGCAAAGCCCTCGAAATCGAAGCGAAAGAAAGACAAGGCGGCGAGCGCGTCGGCTGCCAGCCTGTAATTCATCTGCAACCTTTAGTACTGAGACTGCCATGAGCCTACTCGATATCCTCGCCTCTTCCCTCGGCAATTCGTCGCAACAAGGCGGCCAGACTGGTCAGCCGGGTCAATCCGGCCAGGCCGCGCTGATCGCGGCGGCGCTCGAATTCGTGAACCACCAGCCCGGCGGCATCATGGGGCTGATTCAGCGTTTCCATCAGAACGGCGCGGGCGATATCGTCTCGTCGTGGATCGGCAACGGCGAGAACAAGCCCATCAGCCCGGGCCTCCTGACCAACGTGCTCGGCGCGGACAACGTCGGCGCGCTCGCGCAAAAGGCGGGCGTGTCGGGCGATCAGCTCTCCGGCATGCTTGCGGCGGTGCTGCCGCATATCGTCGATCGCGCGACGCCCAACGGCGAAGTCCCGCCCGAAGGCAAGCTCGACCTGACGGGCGTGCTCGGCTCGCTGGGCGGTCTCGCAGGCCTGTTCGGCAAGAGCGAGGAGCCGAAGCAAGGATAAGCGCGATCGTCCGGTCGCACGCTTGGCCCCGCGCCCGGCTCGCGCCGGCGCGGGGCCTTTGCTTTTTGCTTTTGCTTACGAAGCAGCCGCTCGCACATCGCAGGCAAAAAAAAGGCAACGAATCGCTTCGTTGCCTTCGAAAGAAATTGAGCTCTAGTGGGCCTTAATGCACCACTCGATCGAACACGAACTCGCCGTCCCGGACGTCGACCGGAATGACGTCCTTCGGTCCGAAGCGCCCGGCGAGAATCAGCTTGGCGACCGGGTTCTCGATCTCCTGCTGAATCGCGCGCTTCAGCGGCCGCGCGCCGAACACCGGGTCGTAGCCCACCTTGCCGACCTGCTCCAGCGCGGCATCTGACACGTCCAGCTGCATGTCGAGCTTCGCCAGCCGGTCGTGCAGACGCTGCAACTGAATCTTCGCGATCGACTCGATATTCGCGCGATCCAGCGAGTGGAACACGACGACGTCGTCGATACGGTTCAGGAACTCGGGCCGGAAATGCAGCTTCACTTCTTCCCAGACCGCGTCCTTCACGGCTTCCTGCGGCTCGCCGACCATGCCCTGAATCACCTGCGAGCCGAGGTTCGAGGTCATCACGATTACGGTGTTCTTGAAGTCCACGGTGCGGCCCTGACCGTCGGTCATGCGGCCGTCGTCGAGCACTTGCAAGAGCACATTGAACACGTCCGGATGCGCCTTCTCGATTTCATCGAGCAGGATCACGCTATACGGCTTGCGGCGCACGGCTTCGGTCAGATAGCCGCCTTCCTCGTAGCCGACGTACCCCGGCGGCGCGCCGATCAGCCGCGCGACGCTGTGCTTTTCCATGAACTCGCTCATGTCGATGCGGATCAGATGATCTTCCGAATCGAACAGGAACGCCGCGAGCGCCTTGCACAGCTCGGTCTTGCCGACGCCCGTCGGCCCGAGGAACAGGAACGATCCATACGGACGGTTCGGGTCCGACAAACCGGCGCGCGAACGGCGAATGGCATCCGCGACCGCGCCGATCGCCTCGTCCTGACCGACGACGCGCTCGTGCAGCTTGCTCTCGATCTGCAAGAGCTTCTCGCGCTCGCCCTGCATCATGCGCGACACCGGAATGCCGGTGGAACGCGAAACCACTTCCGCGATTTCCTCCGCGCCGACCTGTGTGCGCAGCAGCCGCGGGCGCGTCGGGTTGTTCTGCTCCTCCGATTCCGCCTGCGTGACCTGCTTCAGCCGCGCTTCGAGTTCGGGCAGCTTGCCGTACTGCAACTCGGCGACCTTTTCGAGCTTGCCCTCGCGCTGCAAACGCGCGATGTCGGCGCGCACCTTCTCGATCTCTTCCTTCAGTTGCGCGCTGCCCTGCACCGCCGCCTTCTCAGCGGTCCAGATCTCTTCGAGGTCCGAATATTCGCGATTCAGCCGGTCGATTTCCTCTTCGATCAGTTGCAGGCGCTTCTGCGATGCTTCGTCCTTCTCCTTCTTCACGGC
The DNA here is from genome assembly GCF_023631445.1 of Caballeronia sp. GAWG1-5s-s. Classification (NCBI taxonomy): domain Bacteria; kingdom Pseudomonadati; phylum Pseudomonadota; class Betaproteobacteria; order Burkholderiales; family Burkholderiaceae; genus Caballeronia; species Caballeronia sp. GAWG1-5s-s. The sequence continues at coordinate 59,408 of NZ_JALQDC010000006.1, forward strand.
CTCGCGCTCGATCTTCAGCTGAATGAGACGGCGGTCCAGCTTGTCCATCTCTTCGGGCTTCGAATCGATTTCCATCTTGATGCGCGACGCAGCTTCGTCGATCAGGTCGATGGCCTTGTCCGGCAAGAAGCGGTCCGTAATATAGCGATGCGACAGTTCCGCCGCCGCGACGATAGCCGGGTCGGTGATCTCGACGCCGTGGTGCAGCTCGTACTTCTCCTGCAAGCCGCGCAGGATCGCGATAGTCGCTTCCACCGACGGTTCATCAACCAGCACTTTCTGGAAGCGCCGTTCCAGCGCCGCGTCCTTCTCGATGTACTTGCGGTATTCATCCAGCGTAGTCGCGCCGATGCAGTGCAGCTCGCCGCGCGAGAGCGCCGGCTTCAGCATGTTGCCCGCGTCCATCGCGCCTTCGGCCTTGCCTGCGCCGACCATCGTGTGGATTTCGTCGATAAAGACGATGGTCTGCCCTTCGTCCTTCGCGATGTCGTTAAGCACGGCCTTCAGACGCTCCTCGAACTCGCCGCGATACTTCGCGCCCGCGAGCAGCGCCGCCATGTCGAGCGACAGCACGCGCTTGCCCTTGAGCGTTTCCGGCACCTCGCCGTTGACGATGCGCTGCGCGAGGCCCTCGACGATGGCCGTCTTGCCGACGCCCGGCTCGCCGATCAGCACCGGATTGTTCTTCGTGCGGCGCTGGAGGATCTGGATCGAGCGGCGGATTTCGTCGTCGCGGCCGATCACCGGGTCAAGCTTGCCGGCGCGGGCGCGCTCGGTCAGATCGACGGTGTACTTCTTCAGCGCCTCGCGCTGGCTCTCGGCGTCCTGGCTGTTCACCTGCGCGCCGCCGCGCACGGCATTGATGGCCGCTTCAAGCGCGCGCCGCGTGAGCCCGTGCTGCTTGGCGATACGCCCGGCTTCGCCCTTGTCGTCCGCCACGGCGAGCAGGAACATCTCGCTCGCGATGTAGGTGTCGTTGAGCTTTTGCGCTTCCTTGTCGGCGTTGTTCAGAAGACCGGCGAGGTCGCGGCTCACTTGAACGTTTCCGTCCGTGCCCTGAACTTGCGGCAGGCGGCTGATGGCTTCGTTGAGCGCGGCCTGCAACGCCTGAACCTGCACGCCGGCATGCGAAAGCAGCGAGCGCGCGGAGCCGTCGCGTTGCGCGATCAACGCGGAAAGCAGATGCACGGGCTCGATGTACTGGTTGTCGTTGCCGACAGCCAGACTTTGCGCGTCCGACAGTGCTTCCTGAAATTTGGTAGTGAGTTTGTCGATTCTCATTTTTGGTGAGCTCCAATTCGAATACAACCAAAATGAGGCGCTTTCGGGCGGTTTCAAGCGCGCAAACCGCTCATTCCGTGGGTTTTTTGCAAGATTGGCCGCGTCCGAAACGCGCCGCGGCGCTTTCGAAAGACCGCGCTGTGCAGGTTTCGTTCAGTGCCGCGTGATCGTGCGGATGGGCCGGTCAGGACGAAGCGGCGCGCGGGACGAGCGCAGTGGCGTACGGAGCATCGACGGGCGCGATGCCGAGCAGCCGCGCGAGCTCGCTCGCGGGCTCGGACAACTCGCCGACCGTGTGCTTGTCGAGTTCGGCGAGGAAGGCATCGCGCGCCGCCGCCAGCACGCCGCGCAGGCGGCAAGCCGGCTGAATCGCGCAATGGCGGCCGTCCGTCTGCGCACCGAAGCAGCCGACGAGCGCGAAGTCGCTCTCGGTTTCCCTGACGATGTCGCCGATGGTCAGCCCGCGCGAGCGCGCCGCGAGCCGCAGACCGCCGTGACGTCCGCGCACGGTTTCCACCCACCCGAGGTCTCCGAGTTGCTGGACGATCTTCATCAGGTGATTCTTGGAGATGCCGTAGGCGTCGGAGATCTCGCGGATGGTCGAGAGCCGCGCCGGTCGCACCGACAGATACAGCAGGACACGCAGCGCATAATCGGTGTAGTCGGTCAGTCGCATGGCCTCGGTGCGTCGGACGGCGGAGTGGAAAAAAGCCGAGGTTGCGTGAATCGACTGACGGGCGAACGAGGCCGGACAAATCCGCGCGGCGGCCGGGGCCATCGCCCGCGCGAGCGTCACAGGGTCTAATATCCGCTCGCGGCAGTCGCGACAAAACCGTCACGCGCCAGAGCACTGCTCAACATTCTGCGCCACTTGGGTGCTTTGCGTCAGCCAGATTCGCGATGATTCCGCCGCTGACGTGAGACTTACCGTTTGCAGCCATGAAGTCTTCAGCCATGAACCGAGACGAAACGAGTCACGCCCTCACCCGCGAGCGCGAGCCCACGGAAAGCAACATCCGCGCGCTGGTCGAGGCGTTCTATCGCCGCGTGGACGACGATCCGCTGCTCGGCCCGATCTTCGCGCGGCAACTGACCGGCCGTTGGGACGAGCATCTCGCGAAGATGACGACGTTCTGGTCGAGCCTCGTGCTCGGCTCGAAGCAATATCGGGGGAACGTGCAGGAGGCGCATCGGCCGCTGGAGGGCATCGAGCCGCAGCACTTCGCGCGCTGGCTGTCGCTGTTTCTGAACACCGTCGAAGCGCGCTATGAGCCCGGCGCGGCGGTGCAGTTCATGGAGCCGGCGCTGCGCATCGCGCAAAGTCTCCAGTTGAGCAAGTTCGGCTGGGACTACCGGATTCCCGAGGCGCAGGAAGCCCTGCTCGCGGCGCTCAAGCGCCAACGCACCGGCGGCCGGGATGAGCCGCGTTTCCCCGAGCGCCCGGCAGGCGAGCCGTTCCCGACGAAGTTCGTCGGCAAGCCGGCCGACGAAGACTGACGCGCGTATAAGCGGCGCGGCGGCGTCCGGCTGCCAAAGCAGCGCCGTGAACAAGCGCGACGACTAGAACCACTGCCGCTGGTCAACCCGCAGGCCGCGTCCAGCGCGCAAGTGCCGCGTCGTCGGATTCGCGGGCGTCGACCCAGCGCTCGCCCTGCTCCGTCTTTTCCTTCTTCCAGAACGGCGCCTGCGTCTTCAGGTAATCCATCACGAACGCGCACGATTCGAACGCTTCCGCGCGATGCATCGCGGTCGTCGCGACGAGCACGATCTGATCGAGCGGCTTCAGCTTGCCGACGCGATGCACGATGAGCACATCCGAGCCGCGCCACCGTTCGCGCGCCTGATCGGCAATCGCTTCGAGCGACTTCTCGGTCATGCCCGGATAGTGCTCCAGTTCCATCGTCTCGACGGCGCTGCCTTCGTTCAGATCCCGCACCGTGCCGACGAAACACGCGACCGCGCCGACCTTCGGATTGTCGGCGCGCAGCGCGGCCACTTCGGCGCTGATGTCGAAGTCGGCTTCCTGCACGCGGACTTTCGCATGCGTTCCCATGTCAGCCACCCGTGACCGGCGGGAAGAACGCGACTTCGCAGCCATCGGTGATGCGCTGCGAGGCATTCGTCATCACGTGATTGCAGGCCATGCGCAATGCGCGGCCTTCCGCGAGCGTCTCGGCCCACACGCCGCCGCGCATGCGCAGCCAGGCGCGCACGTCGCCGACGTTGACGACCGTATCCGGCACGCTCACCGTCTCGTTCGCGACGCCCAGCGCCTCGCGCACGCTCGCAAAAAATCTCAGTTCGACTTTCATGGGACTTCGTTCCTTACCGCATCAACTCTGAAAAGGGAATGAACCGCACCGTCTCGCCCGCGCTGATCGCGTGATTCGGCGGATTGTCGATGAGGCCGTCGCCCCAGACGGTGGACGTGAGCACCGCCGAACTCTGGTTCGGGAAGAGATCGAGGCCGCCGCCGTCGTTCACGCGCGCGCGCAGGAACTCGTTGCGCCGATCGCCCTTCCTCTGCGTGAAGTCGGCGCGCATGGAGTAGACGCGCGGCGCGACATCCTCGACGCCCGCGAGGCGCAGCACGAACGGCCGCACGAACAGCAAGAACGTGCAGAAGCTCGAAACAGGATTGCCCGGCAAGCCGATGAAGAACGCCTCCTGCCCGCCTTCGCCGCGACGGACCGCGCCGAACGCGAGCGGCTTGCCCGGCTTCATCGCGATCTGCCACATCGCGATGCGCCCTTCTGCTTCGACCGCCGGCTTCACATGATCTTCCTCGCCGACGGAAACGCCGCCGCACGTCAGAATCAGATCGTGGTCGAGCGCGGCGCGGCGCAGCGTGTCGCGCGTGGCGTCGAGCCGGTCGGCCACGATGCCGAAGTCCGTCACGTCGCAGCCGAGCTTCGCGAGCAGCGCGCGCAGCGTGAAGCGGTTCGAGTTGTAGATGGCGCCAGGCGCGAGCGGCTCGCCGGGCATGCGCAGTTCGTCGCCGGTGAAGAAAATCGCGACGCGCACGCGCCGCGTTACATCGAGCGCCGCGCAGCCGACCGACGCCGCGAGACCGAGCGCCTGCGGCGTCAGCCGCGTGCCCGCGCGCAGAATGACCGAGCCGCGCTCGATGTCCGCGCCCTGCCGCGTGATCCATTCGCCGGCAGCGGGCGGCTGCGTGAATGCCACGGTGCCATCGTCCGACGCCTGCGCCATTTCCTGCATCACGACGGCATCCGCGCCCGGCGGCACCGTCGCGCCCGTGAAAATGCGCGCCGCCGTGCCTGCCGCGAGCGGCTCGGCCGCTTGACCGGCCGGGATGCGCTGGGAGACGCGCAGCGCGACCGGCGCGGCGTCGCTGGCGGCGGCGAGATCGGCGGCGCGAACCGCGTAGCCGTCCATCGCGCTGGTGTGCATCGGCGGGACGTCGAGCGGTGAGGTCACGTCGGCGGCGAGCACGCGCCCGAGCGCGTCGAGCGTGTCGATACGCTCGGTGTCCGTCACCGGGCGCGCGGCGTCGAGCAGACGACCGAGGGCATCGGCTGTGGCGAGCATCGGAGGACGAGATGAACCGGCTGACGGAGAGGACATGGCTTCGCTGGAGCGCGGCGCGCTGAAGGAATGGAAAAATGAGGCGATCGGCAACTATTGTAGCGACTCATCGCGCGGCACCCGACGCCCGCGCCGCGCGCGAAAGCTGCCCCGCCCCAGTGATACACTCGCAGCACACTTCCAGCGTCCATTTCCATGAAATTCTGTTCCGTCTGCGGCCACGAGGTCGGCCTGAGCATTCCGCCCGGCGACAACCGCGAGCGATTCGTCTGCAACAACTGCGGCACCGTGCACTATCAGAACCCGCGCAACGTCGTCGGCACCGTGCCCGTGTGGGACGACAAGGTGCTTCTGTGCCGCCGCGCGATCGAGCCACGCTACGGCTACTGGACGCTGCCCGCCGGCTTCATGGAAATGGAAGAGACGACGAGCGAAGGCGCCGCCCGCGAAACGCTGGAAGAAGCCGGCGCGCGCGTCGAAATCCAGAGCCTGTTCACGCTGCTGAACGTGCCGCACGTGCATCAGGTGCATCTGTTCTATCTCGCGCGGCTGCTCGATATCGAGCTGGACCCCGGCGAAGAAAGTCTGGAAGTGCGGCTCTTTGAGGAGAGCGAAATTCCGTGGGACGAGATCGCGTTCCCGACCGTCGGCCAGACGCTGCGCTTTTTCTTCGCCGACCGCGCCGCCGGCAACTTCACGCTGCATACCGGCGACATTTTCCGCACGCTGCGCGAAGGTTGAACGGCGCACGACGATCATGGTTCCCTGGCTCGCCCACGACGATCCGTTCCCGCCGGTCGAGCGCGCGCTCGGCGCATCGAGCGGCGCGCCGGGCTTGCTCGCCGCGAGCGCCGATCTTCTGCCCTCGCGGCTCGTCGACGCCTACCGGCGCGGCATCTTCCCGTGGTATTCGGACGGACAGCCCGTGCTGTGGTGGAGCCCCGATCCGCGCATGGTGCTCGTGCCCGCCGAGTTCAAGGTGTCGCATTCGCTGCGCAAGACGTTGAAGCGGATTGTTCGCGACGACGCGTGGGAAGTGCGCGTCGATCACGACTTTCCCGCCGTGATGCGCGCCTGCGCCGACACGCCGCGCGAAGGCCAGCGCGGCACGTGGATCACGGCGGATATCGTGGAGGCTTATACGTCGCTGCATCGCGCGGGCGAGGCGCACAGCATCGAAACCTGGCGCGACGGCGTGCGCGTGGGCGGGCTGTATGGCGTGTCGTTCGGGCGCATGTTCTTCGGCGAATCCATGTTCGCGCACGAAACGGATGCCTCGAAAATCGCGCTCGCGGCACTCGTCGGACACTTGCGCCGCCACAAAATAGAGATGATAGACTGCCAGCAGAACACGTCGCATCTGGCGTCGCTGGGCGGCCGCGAGATCCCCCGCCGCGCGTTCGTCGCGCATCTGCGCCGCGCGGTCGCCGAAGCGCCGATCCCGTGGCGCTTCGACAAGTCCGTGCTGACCGACCTCACCGGCACGGCCGCGCCCCGATCATCCTGAGCCCGCGCCGGGCGCACCGTTTGCGACACGAGTACTCAGACACGCACGATCCGCCGCGCACGCCTTCGCCAGTCGCGAAGCGCACGCGGCAATGAAGAGACGACGCCTGCGAGAGCCGCCAAAGTGACACATCCGAACGAGCTGCCACTGTCACCGCTTTCCGCGCTGCAATTCTATGCAACAGCGCCCTACCCTTGCAGTTATCTGGAAGGGCGCGTGGCGCGCTCGCAAGTCGCGACGCCCAGCCACCTGATCAACTCGGACGTCTACACGGAACTCGTCAAGGCGGGCTTCCGGCGCTCGGGCGTGTTCACGTATCGCCCGTACTGCGACGGCTGCCGCGCTTGCGTGCCGGTGCGCGTGCCCGTCGCGCGCTTCGCGCCGAACCGCGCGCAGCGGCGCGTGTGGAAGCAGCACGGCAATCTGATCGCGAGCGTCGCGCCGTTGCATTACGACGAGGAACACTACGCGCTCTACATGCGCTATCAGTCGGCGCGGCACGCGGGCGGCGGCATGGACCGCGACAGCCGCGATCAGTACGAGCAGTTCCTGCTGCAAAGCCGGATCAACTCGCGGCTCGTCGAGTTCCGCGAGCCTGCGTCGCCCGACACGCCCGACGCGCCCGGCGCGCTGCGCATGATCAGCATGATCGACATTCTCGGCGACGGGCTCTCGTCCGTGTACACGTTCTTCGAGCCCAATCTGCCGAAGACGAGCTACGGCACTTTCAACATCCTCTGGCAAATCGAGCAGGCAAGAAGCCTGGACTTGCCGCACGTCTATCTCGGCTACTGGATTCGCGAGAGCGAAAAGATGGCCTACAAGGCCAATTTCCGGCCGCTGGAAGGGCTCGTCGATGGGCGCTGGTCGGTGCTCGATCCCGCGACGACGCACTCGGCCGGCGCCCTGCCGATGCCGGGCCGCAGCACCGGGCCGGGCCAGCCGAAATAACGGCGTCCACGCGCCATGTCATCCGGCTCCGGGCGCGCGCGACAAAGCCGCTAAAATAGCGGTCTTAAAAAAATTCGCCGTCGCCGGCGCTCATCCGTGCTCAGTTCTCTCTACCCGCTCGCGCGTTCGCGCCTTTTTCGCATGGACGCGGAAGACGCGCATCACCTGACCTTGCGCATGCTCCGCGCGGCCGGCCGCACCGGACTGGCCGGCGTGCTCGGCAAGCGCGGCCCCGATTCGCCGCGCACCGTGATGGGCCTCACGTTCCGGAATCCGGTCGGCCTCGCGGCGGGACTGGACAAGGACGGCGCGTGCATCGACGGGCTCGCCGCGCTGGGCTTCGGCTTCATCGAAGTGGGCACCGTGACGCCGCGCGCGCAGCCGGGCAACCCGCGCCCGCGCATCTTCCGCTTGCCTGAGGCGGGCGCGCTCATCAACCGGATGGGCTTCAACAACGGCGGTGTCGATCAGTTCGTCGCGAACGTGCAGGCCGCGCGTTATCGCGGCGTGCTCGGGCTCAACATCGGCAAGAACGCGGATACGCCGATGGAGCGCGCCGCCGAAGACTATCTGTACTGTCTCGAACGCGTGTATCCGTTCGCGAGCTACGTGACGATCAACATCTCGTCGCCGAACACGAAGAACCTGCGGCAACTTCAGGGCGCGGGCGAGCTCGACGCGCTGCTCGGCGCGCTGAAGGACAAGCAGCAGCGTTTGTCGGACCTGCACGGCAAGCTCGTGCCGCTCGCGCTGAAGATCGCGCCCGATCTCGACGACGAGCAGATCAAGTCGATCGCGGGCACGCTGCTCGCGCATCGCATCGACGGCGTGATCGCCACCAACACGACGCTTTCGCGCACCGCCGTCGCCGGCATGAAGCACGGCGACGAAGCGGGCGGCCTGTCGGGGCGTCCGGTGTTCGATGCATCAAACGAAGTGATCCGCAAACTGCGCGCGGAAGTGGGCACGGAAGTGCCGATCATCGGCGTGGGCGGCATCTTCTCCGGCGCGGATGCGCGCGCGAAGCTCGCGGCGGGCGCATCGCTCGTGCAGATTTACACGGGGCTGATTTATCGCGGGCCGGCGCTCGTCACCGAATGCGTCGAGTCGCTCGCGCAGGGAATATAGACATAAGCAAACGATCTTACGCGCCGGTTGCAGTTTCTCTATGATGCCGCACCTAACGGGCGCGGCGCTGGAACAAGCGGCGCGCCACTTTGCCAACACGAGGAGAACAACACGATGAACCTGTCCACGCTCAAGAAGCTCGTCGCCGCCAGCCTGATCGGCGCGGCGTTCACCGCGGTCACGGCCACGGCGCACGCAGAAGACCTGCTCGATCAGGTCAAGCAGCGCGGCACGCTGCGCGTCGGTCTGGAAGGCACGTTCCCGCCGTTCAACTCGAAGGCGCCGTCGGGCGAGCTCGTCGGCTTCGACGTGGACATCGCGAAAGCCGTCGCCGCCAAGCTCGGCGTGAAGCCCGAGTTCGTCACGACGGAGTGGAGCGGCATCATCGCGGGCCTGCAGGCAGGCAAGTTCGACGTGATCGTGAACCAGGTCGGCATCACCGACAAGCGCAAGGAAACGCTCGACTTCTCGCCGGCGTACACGTACTCGAACGCGCAGCTGATCCAGCGCGCCGACGACAAGCGTGACTTCAAGTCGCTCGAAGATCTGAAGGGCAAGAAGCTCGGCGTCGGCCTCGGCACGAACTACATGGACATGGCGAAGTCGGTGCCGGGCATCGACGTGAAGACGTACCCGGGCGCGCCCGAATATCTGCGCGATCTGGCCGCGGGCCGTCTGGACGCCGCGCTCAACGACCGCCTGATGCTCGCGTACTTGCTCAAGAACTCGCAATTGCCGCTGCGCACGGGCGCGAACGTCGGCGCGGGCAATCCGTCGGGCATCCCGTTCAAGAAGGGCAATCCGAAGTTCGCGAAGGCGATCGACGACGCGATGACCCAGCTCGAACAGGACGGCACGTTCGCGAAGATCTCCGACAAGTGGTTCGGCATCGACGTGACGAAGCCGGCGAAGTAAGCACGCAGACACGCGAGCGCACGCATGATCGGGCGGCATCGTCTCACGGTGCCGCCCTTCTCTTTTTCGCGCCCGGTTTATGATGTGCGCTTTCGCGCGCCGCCCGGCTTTTCGTTTCGATCCGCGCGCTTTCCGCTTACGTTTTCCCGTTCATGTCGACCACTTCCCTGCTGGTTCAATCGGCGCCGGTGCTGGCGCAAGGCGCGCTGCTGACGATCAAGTTCGCGCTGTACTCGATGTTCTTCGGCCTCATCGCGGCCACGGTGCTGGCGCTGATGGGCATCAGCCGCAATCGCGCGCTCGTCGGCATCGGGCGCGTGTACGTCAGCGTGATGCGCGGCACGCCGCTCCTCGTGCAAATCTTCGTGATCTATTACGGCTTGCCGAGCCTCGGCATCTCGCTCGAACCGACGCCGGCGGGCGTCATCGCGCTATCGGCCAACGTCGCGGCGTATCTGTCGGAAAGCATGCGCGGCGCGATTCTCGGCATTCACAGCGGGCAATGGCTCGCGGCGTACAGTCTCGGCCTGTCACGCACGCAGACGCTGCGCTACGTGATCGGGCCGCAGGCGCTGCGCATCGCGGTGCCGAGTCTTTCGAACAGCCTCATCAGTCTCATCAAGGACACGTCGCTCGTGTCGGTCATCACCGTGACCGAGCTATTGCGCAGCGCGCAGGAAGTGATCGCGGCGACTTATCAGCCGCTGCCGCTCTATCTGGCGGCGGCCTTCGTGTACTGGCTGCTGTGCAGCGTGCTGGAAGTCGTGCAGCGCGTGTTCGAGCGGCGGCTCGCGCTGCCCGGGCGGCATTGATACACGCGCGGCCTCGTTCAGTCTTCCTCGAACGGGAAGTGCACGCCCAGATCGCGCCGCGCGGCATCCATGATCGCCATCATGCGCATGGACATGACATGCGGCATCACCGGACTTTCGGTTACACCCGCGCGCAGCAGCTCGCAGAAGTGCGCGGTCTCGTAGTTGAGGCCGCCGCCTGAAAACGGCTCGTCGAGCTCCACCTTGCGACCGTCCGTATAGGCGATGGTCGCGCGAGATGGGTTCCACCAGTTCTCGTGAATCACCACGGTGCCTTTCGTGCCGCCGACGAGCGCGTCGCCGCGTCCTTGCAGGTCCATTCCGCAGAAAAGCTGCGCGATGCCGCGCTCGTGCCGCACGTTCAGACTCGCGAAGACATCGACGCCCGTCGCGCCGACGCGACCGATCGTCTGCACGTCGAGCGCCTCGCCGAGCCAGTCGACGGCGAGAAACGCTTCGTAGATGCCGATATCGAGCAACGCGCCGCCGCCCGCTTCGAGTGAAAAGGATGGATGATCGGCCGGCACGTTCGCCATCGAGCAGCCCGCGCGCAAGAGGCCGATATCGCCGATCGAATCGGCCTGCAGATGATCGCGCAAGCGCCGATACAGCGGGTAGAACGGCGGCTTCATCGCCTCCATGAAGAGGACCTTCGCGCCACGCGCCGCGTCGATCATCTGCTGCAAGATGCGCGCGTTCACGGCCGCGGGCTTCTCGCATAACACGGGCTTGCCCGCGGCGAACGCGCGCAACGCATAGTGCGGATGGCTGTCCTGCATCGTCGCGACGTAGAGCGCGTCGATGTTCGCGAGCAAGGTATCGAAGTCATCGAATGCGGTCGCGCCGAACGGCTCGGCGAGCGCGCGCGCCGACTCGGGCCGCCGCGACGTCACGCCCGCGAGCGTCGCGCCCTCGACGTGTTGCAGGCTCTCGGCGAAGCGCCGCGCGATGCGGCCCGCGCCGACGATGCCCCAGCGTATCGATTCCATGCAGGTTGCCTCCGGATATATGAACTTGCGGGGATTGTGCCTGATCGCGCCGCGCGAAAACGACAAAGCCGGGCACGAGGCCCGGCTTTCATCGGACGATGCGATTGCTTGGCGCCTTCGCGCCGACAGCGCCAGCGAGCTCGAACCCGCTCAGGCTCCGGCCGACGCGTTCACGTCCGGCGGCGACACCGGCTGGCTCGGCTGACTCATGCGTTCGAGCGAGAAGGCGCGCCCCACTTCCTCCGCCGCGAGATCGACGAGCGAGCGCGTCGCGCGTTCGGCGGCTGCCGGGTCTTTCGCCTCGATCGCCTCGACGACGCTGCGCTGCGCCGCGAGCGTCGCCTCGCGCACGGACTCGATGCCGTCCACGATCGGATTCACCGTCACGAGCGCGCCGCGCACGATGGCCGTCATTTGCCGGAAGAACTGGTTGCCGCTCGCGGCCACGATGCGCGTATGCAGCACTTCGTCCGCGGCCTGATACTCGGGCTCGCCGACCTGAAGGCGCGAAAGCGCCTCGAACGCGTCGCGGATGCCGGCGATCTCGTCGGGCGTCGCGCGCGCGGCGGCGAGCGCGGCGGCGCGCGGCTCGATCAGCATGCGGAATTCGATTACATCCCGCAAGAAAGTCTGATCCGGCTTCGCGCGAAAACGCCACGACACCACGTCTTCGTCGATGAGACGCCAGTCGCTCATCGGCCGGATGCGCGTGCCGGTTTTCGGCCGCACGTCCAGCATGTGACGGGCGAGCAGCATCGAGAGCGCTTCGCGCATGACGGTGCGGCTCACGTCGAACTCTTTCGAAAGGATGTCTTGCGGCGGCAGTATCGCGCCGTATTTCTGCTCGACGATCCCCGAGACGAGCCCGTCCATGACCTTCGCCACCAGCGACCGCTCTTTGTTTTCATCCATCACACTTCTCCCCTATCCGCCTGTCCGTAGCCCATGTGTGTCTGTGCGCGTCGCTCTCACGCGTCCCGTGGCGGCCAAGGCGACGAATTTCCGAACATCCATTCGTCGCACTACACGTTGCGTCTTCGTCGCGTCGAAAACCAGTGCGGAATTTCCTGACAGGGTATTCCCTCTGATCGCCGCGCCAAGGCGCCTACGCTTGCCGCCGTTCCTAGTCGTTGCGCACGCGTATGCCGCATTCGCTGCGGTATTCGTACGCTCAATTTCCTGTGCTCGCGCCGCGCGGGCGCCGTCATTCCTCAGGGAAACTGATGAATGACGGCGTCGCAGCGCGGCGTTTTTTGTGTTTTTTTTTCGGCTAGAAAACGTCAGCCGTTCATGCACTCATTTGAGCAAGCATCTCGTAGGCTTTCTGTGCGAACGCGAACGCTCGCTCGCGCGGGGGCGGCTATTGTATGACGCGATTACCGAAATTCTCATGCAGTGCTTAGTTCATGAGAATGCCGCTTTGAAACGCCGTCGCATCGTCTTGCGCGGCGTATGGGGGCGCTTACATGGCGCCGTCGGAGGCGCGCGGACGCCTCGCGTGCATGCGTTGATCGCGACGTTGCAGCGACTCGCGCTCGGCAAGCGTCTGCTGATAGATGGCCACGTATTCGCTGCCGACTCTTTCGACTGAAAGCCGCTGAATGTCTTCCCGCGCGCGCGACGCATACTGCCCGCGGGCTTGCGAATCGAGCAGCAGCCAGCGCAGCTTCACGGCGGCCTGCGCCGGATCGCCCGGTGGCACTAGCACGCCCGCGCCGCCGCCATCGAGCAATTCGGGAATGCCGCCCACGCGCGTCGCGAGAATGGCGCAGCCCGCTTCGCGCGCCTCGGCGATCACGAGCGGACACGGGTCCTGATGCGACAGGAGCGCAAAGACATCGGCGTTCGCGAGATAAGGGCGCGGGTCGGTCACGAAGCCCGTGAAATGAACAGCCGATTGCAGGCCGAGTTCGGCGGCGAGCGCTTCCATCGACTCGCGTTCGGGACCATCGCCGATCAGATACAAGTGCGGCTCCGCGATGAAGTCCCGCTGATGCGCCGTTTGTTCGCGCACCATCGCGAAGGCTTTCAAGAGATCCGCGATGCCTTTCCTCCGATACATCCCCGCGACGCAGACGACGCTCGGCCGCTTCATGTGCACCGGACGCGCCGCGGGACGACACGTGAGGCGCGGCGCGCCGACGGCGCCATTGAGCACGACCGACACGCGTTCGCGTCCGATGCCGCGCTCCTCCAGCGTGCGAGCGACGGCATCGCTCACGGCGACCATGCGATCGCCCGCGCGCACGAGCGACGCGCTCTTCTGCAGTTCGTGATGCACGGTGGTCACGAGCGCGAAGCGGCGTCGCATGCTGCCGAAACGCGAGATGAGCGCGCCCGTCATCATGTGCGCGTGAACGATGTCGGGATCGAAGCGATCGATGAGACGATTGAAGCCCGCGATCATCGACGGCACGCGCCAGGGCTGTCGCGACTGCTGCAATGGAATATGCGTGATGCCATGACGCCGCAACAGCGGCTCGAAGCCGCCGCCCGACGATGCGACGACCACGTCGTGTCCCATGCGCGCCTCCATGCATGCGAGATCGACCATCATGTTGACGGTGCCGTTGCCGATGATCTGCGCGTGGTTGGCGAGATGGACTATTCGCATGAGGGTGCCGGTTGCGCGCGTGCCGGCACACGTGAAGACGCCGGCCGCGCGGTTCGTTATCGTTTTGAAGAAGAGCTACAGGTACCGCGAACACGCGCGCGCCGAAGACAAGCGGCGCGCGTCGGGCTTCAGAGCAGTTCGTACGTATTGGCGAACGCGTTGGCGCCCGCTTGCTGCGACTTGCTGGCGCTCGTTTCGCGCGTCGTGCGGCCTTTTCTTGTCAGACCGATATAGGGCATGCCGTGTTCGAGGAACGGTCCTTCGGTCTTGCGAAAGCCGAACGCTTCGTAGAACGCGCGCAGACTCACGGGCGCCGTGAGCCGCACCGCGCGGCCCGGCCAACGTTCGGCGCACACGTTGAGCACGCGTTCGATGAGCGCGTGCGCGGTGCCATCGCCACGGCGCAGCGGACTCGTCAGGATCTTGTCCACGACGACTTCGGGATCTTCCATATCGCCTTCGTGAATGCGGGCGTAAGCGAGCACCGGCATCGGGCGCGTCATGTCGTCCGTGGCGAAGACGTGCACGCCGGTTTCATCGCGGCCGTCCGCATCGAGATGCACATGCGATTGCTCGACGACGAACACCGCACTGCGCGCACGCAGAATCAGATAAAGCTCGCGCGCAGTGAGCTGTTCGAAATCCAGGGTCTTCCAATTCATTGGTTGTTCTCCTTGCTGCCGGTTTCTCACCGGCGTTGCGACGATTGAACGTTACGTCCCGCGAAACAAGCTTTCAGTGCGGGGGCGCACCGACTCCAGGGCTTGCGGCCCCGTCAAATAAGGTCAACCACACAAGAGGGCGTCTTCGGGGAAAAGGACGCCTTCACGAGATCCATCGCGACATGTCATCGAGTTCCGCGCCACGCGCGGAAGGCTCGTGCGCGTGTCGCGATAGCACTCGCGTCGTTGCGCACCTTCATGGGAAAATCACAATGCAACCCGCCATTGAACGCGGCGCCTTAGAAAGCGAAAAAAGCGAACACAGCGCAAGCGATAAAAACCAAAGCGATAAAAGCGCAGGTAAAAACAACGAATGCTTCGGCGCGCACGCGGTATCGGTTGCCGGCTTTTCAGGCCCGAGGTAAGCCCATGAGCGCGTTTCATACCAGCGGTATGACGAGTTCCGGCGTCAGTCGTTCACGCGTCGTTTCACTCGATCCCTTGCGCATGCGCGCAAAACGCCATCGCGCGCATGCGCTGCATCGTGCCGAACGCATCTGGCGCGATGGCGCGGACCCCGTCGATCTGTGGATCGAGCTCTTGCACGGCAACCAGCTCGAACCGCATGCCATGCTGGCCTACACGGTCACGCAGGACTTCGAGGACGACCAGTTCACGCTCGGCCGTCCGCCTCATGAAGACATCGAAAAGCTCTACGGCCTGCAGGTGCAGGAACTCGCCGTGTTCGGCTCGCTCGAAGAACGCGCGCTCGTGCAAACGCGCCGCGGCAATACGGTGCTCGTCGAGGTCGATGCCTTCTTTCTGCCCGACATGCGCGCGCTTTTCTATCGGCGCGAGCATGTGAAGACGACTATCGCCATCGACGTGATCGACGCCAACGCACGACGGCTCGGTTACTTCCATCACAGCGGTTATCACCTGCTTCACGGCGACGACTACGACGGCGTGCTCGGAACCAGCGCTGCGCACGATACGGCTTCAACCGGTGCAGCGGGCACAGCGCGTGGGCAAGCCCTGTTCCCGCATGTCGAGTTCATCAAACGCGCGCGCGAATCGCTCGGCGGGACAGCGCTTGCGGAAGCATCGGCAGACCTGTTGTGCGCGCACCTGCTGCGCCGTCCCATGTATAACCCGATATCGCGCTGGCGCAGCGCGTTTCCAGCGCATGTCGATACGATGCTCGAGCGCGGAGAAACGTATGCGCGGCCCTATGCGTCTCACGTGATGCGTCAGCTCGGCGGCAACTTCGAGCTGCTCGCGCATTACCTCGAATGGATGCGCGAACAGGGCTTCGACATTCCGGTGACGACCCACGTTGCCGCTCGCGCGATCGCAAGCGAAGCGAAGGCGCTGCAATGCCGGCTCGCGCGGGCGCTCGCAAACTGGCAGGCGGATCTCTGCGACGCCTCGTTCGACATCATGGAAGCCGCGTATGAGCGCGTGGTGCCCACGCTCGCGGCTATTGTCTGCTGATCGTTCGCTGATCGTTCGCCTTACGCGCGGGAGCCGCGCGTCACGCACATGCTTATGACATCGCGATGATCTTCCGTCGCGTCATGCGCATTTCACGCTCGCATGGTGAGATGCGACGTGCGCCAAGACCCATGTTGTCCCCGATGAAACATTTCCGCGCCGCGTAATGGCGCGTTCCAGACGTTCGGCGCGCACATCCGGATGTCGGGTCGATCCTCGGAACCACTGCAGCTTTCGCAAACGTTTGACACGCGAATAGCGGTTTTCGAGGGAAAAGCCGGTCGCTTCCATGCGCTATGTGGGCGAACTCACGCCCTCTTGCAGGCACGATTCACGCATTCGGGCGCGGCATGGCCCACAGACGAGCCGTTTCGTGCAGCAGGCGCAACGTTTAGCAGTTTGCGAAATTGCCATGGAACACATTCTTCACTCCGAGCAAAGCCTTGTGCAGCAAGGCTTTGGCGGGAAGCAAGAGGGCCCGCGCCGGCAGCACGTTCGTTAGGCCACGAACATGATGGAACACAGATGAATCAATTTTCAATGTCCCTACAAAAGGAGGGGTTCTCGCAGTGGGACGCGGGCCTCTGAGGCTTATCGCACGGTGATCGTCGAAGCTCGGCCCCGTCCGCGAGCCGTTTGCGCTGACGATACCCCTCCGGGCGTATGGGGATTCCTAAGACCAGCAATGTTCAAGACTGAAACAAAATAGCGACGCTGCGCCGCATCACAGCAGGGGTCCGAGCAGTGAGGCCCCACCAGCATTGACGTTCGCCGCATTGGCACAGTCCTCGCTAAAAGAGTCGCGCAACCCGAAGCGACGCGATCTACTAAATCAACTCAAGCGAGCACGGGCTGCTAACGGGGCTGGTGTGAGACGTTTTCACAGCCGCGAAAGACGCGACCGAGAACGATCACACCAGTAAAGAAAAAAGTGAAGCGCAACGCGCGAAGTTACGAGAGAACAAACATGCTGACCCTTCAGTCCGACCTGCACGGCAACCACCTCCTCGGCGCCCTTCCGGCACATGAGTGGCAAGCTCTGACTCCGCATCTCGAACTGGTTCAACTCCGCACCGAGCAACTGCTCTGCGATTCGGGCCAACGTATTCATCACGTGTACTTCCCGACGACCGCCATCATCTCCTTGCTGCATACGATGGAAGACGGCGGTTCGGTCGAAATCGCCGCAGTCGGCCGTGAAGGCATGACGGGCGTGCCGGTCCTGACCGGCGGCGAAACCATGCCCACGCGTGTCCAGGTGCAGTGCCCGGGATTCGCGTATCGCATGAGCGCGCAGGCATTGCGCGAACAGTTCGGACGTTCGGACTTTCTGCGCCGCCTGATGCTCCTGTACATGCAGGCCCTGCTCACGCAAGTCGCGCAGACCGCAGCGTGTAATCGTCATCATTCGCTCAACAAGCAGCTGTGCCGTTGGCTCCTGATCGAAATCGACCGCACCGCGTCGAACGAACTGCAAGTCACGCAGCAACTGATCGCCGACATGCTGGGCGTGCGTCGCGAAGGCGTGACCGAAGCGGCCGGCAAGCTGCACGATGCGGGCCTCATCCACCATAGCCGCGGCTGCATCAAGGTGGTGGATCGCGAAGGGCTGGAAGCGCGCGCGTGCGAATGCTACGGCCTCGTCAAACGTGAGTTCGACCGCCTGCTGCCGCGTCTGCGCGCGCAGGAGACGGCTTCGGCCTCCAGTGTCTGAGATGCGGATGCACAATAAAAGTCACGATATGTTCGGCTGGACGGCGCGCTGTCTGGACGTGTTCTTCGTTATCGCGGGCGGGGTGATCGCGCATTCCATGCGCTTTTCCTCGCTCGAATTCAGCGATATCGAGAAGCTCCTGATCGCATTCAATAGCGTGCTGGCATTGCTGTTGTTTCCGACGTTCGGGGTGTACGAAGCCTGGCGCGGCAAGCCGCTTCCGATGATGCTGGCGCGCGTCACGCTCGCCTGGATGACGGTGGCCGCTGCGGCGCTTCTGCTTGCCTTCACGCTGCATCGCATGGACGCCGTGTCGCGGCTCTGGTTCGCGTATTCGACGCTCATCTCCGGCGCGCTCATCGTGCTCGCGAAATGCGTGGTGTACGCGAGCCTGCGAATCATGCGCGGCCGCGGCTTCAATCAGCGCACGGTGGCGATCGTCGGCGCGCAGGGCTTCGCGCGCACGCTGCTCGCCCATCTGTCGAGCACGCCCGAGCAAGGCTTCACGCCCGTATGTCTGCTCGACACGACGGGCGACGAAGAGCTGCATGCGAGCGGCGTCGGCAGCCGGCCCGGCGCGTCCATGCGCCTGCCGGTGCTCAACGACTTCGACGAACTCGTCGAGAAAGTGCGCGCCGAGGACATCAACGAAGTGTGGCTCGCGCTGCCGCTTTCGCAGGAACACACGATCTATCGCTTCGTGCATGCGCTGCGGCACGACTTCGTGAATCTGCGGCTGATTCCGGACACGCGCAGCATCTCGCTCTTCAATCATTCGATGACCGACGTCGCGGGGCTCGCGACCATCAACCTGACGACCTCGCCTGTCAGCACCTTGCAGATGTGGCCGAAGCTGCTGTTCGACCGCTGCTTTGCCGCGGCCGCGCTGCTCGCGCTTTCGCCGATCATGATTTCCATTGCGATCGCGATCAAGGCGACATCGGAAGGGCCGGTCTTCTTCACGCAGAACCGCAAGGGCGCGGACGGACGGCCGTTCAAGATCTACAAGTTCCGTTCGATGGCCGTGCACCGCGAGACCAAGGGTCACGTGACCCAGGCGACGCGCAACGACCCGCGCGTGACGAAGATCGGCGCGTTCCTGCGCCGCACGAGCCTCGACGAACTGCCGCAGTTCATCAACGTGCTGTTCGGCGACATGTCGGTGGTCGGGCCGCGTCCGCATGCGATCGAACACGACGATCTGTACAAGGATCTCGTCTACGGCTACATGTTCCGCTATCGCATCAAGCCGGGCATTACCGGCTGGGCGCAGGTGAACGGCTATCGCGGCGCGACCGAGAAGGTCGAGAAGATGCAGAACCGCGTGAAATTCGACCTGTTCTACATTCACAACTGGTCGTTCTGGTTCGACATCAAGATCGTCGCGATGACGCTGTTCAAGGGCTTCATCGGACGAAACGCATACTAAGCGTTGAGCGCTGCATGCAACGAAAACGGGCCCGGCGACTCCGTTTGCCGGGCCCATTGTGCTTGTGGCGAGGCGCTTCAGTAGTCGATGCGCTCGACGCCCTGCTCCGTGCCGAGCAGGCACAGGTCCGCGCCGCGCGCCGCGAAAAGACCCACCGTCACCACGCCCGGCCACGCGTTGATCTGCGCTTCGAGTCCGCGCGGGTCCGTGATGGAGAGCCCCTTCACGTCGATGATTTCGTTGCCGTTGTCCGTGATGAACGGCATGCCGTCCTGCGTCACGCGCACGATCGGCACGCCGCCGAGCGCGGTGACCTTGCGGCCGATCGCGGTGCGCGCCATCGGCACGACTTCGATGGGCAGCGGGAACGTGCCCATCACGTCGACGCGCTTGCTCGCATCCGCGATACAGACGAACACCTCCGCCACCGACGCCACGATCTTCTCGCGCGTGAGCGCCCCGCCGCCGCCTTTGATCATCGCGCCGCTCGCGTCGATCTCGTCGGCGCCGTCGACATACACCGGCAGCGTGTCCACGTCGTTCAGGTCGAACACCTTGAAGCCGTGCGATTCGAGCCGCGCCGTCGTCGCGAGCGAACTCGATACGGCGCCGCGATAACGGCCTTTCGAGGCGGCCAGCGCGTCGATGAAGCAATTGGCCGTCGATCCGGTGCCGACGCCGATGATCGAGCCTTCGGGCACGTGCGCGTTCACATAGTCGGCCGCGGCCTGGCCGACGCGCTGCTTGAGTTCGTCCTGAGTCATGGAAATGGTGCTGCGCGTGAGGGGAAAACGCGATTTTATCGGAGCGCGCGCCGCCTTCCCGCGCTTTTTGCGCGTGGGGTCAGAGGATGCTGCGCAGGAATCCGAGCGGATCGTGCGTGCGCGCGACGGACGCGATAAACGCGAACACGATGATCGCCAGCACGCCGAAGACGGCGCGTGCGCCCTTCGTCCGGCCGCGCTTGAGGGCGAAGGTGCCGAGCACGATGTAGACGACGAGGCCCGCGATCTTCGCGCCCAGCCACGCCGCGTTCGGCCCAAAGCCGATGATCGCGACGAGCGCAATCGCGCTCGCGAGCAGGAGCGTATCGACGATATGCGGCACGATCTTGCTCGCACGGGCGGCGAGTAAGCGCGAGTCCGTCAGCATCCAGATCCAGCGCACGACGAAGCCCGCGATGCTCAGGCCCGCGCACGTCATGTGGAGCGCGCGTAGCGGCAGGAAGTAGTCGCCCATTTCTTCTTTTGTCTAACGCAACGGTCAGGGGAAGTACTTGTCCAGCAAGGCTTGCGCGATGGCGTCTGTTTGCGCATCGGCATCGCCCGCGTAGTCCGACGGCCGGAAGTGCATCTGGAACGCGCCGAAGACGCGGCGCGTCCTCTCGTCGAGCACGCCGTCGGTGGCGACGTCGTAGCCGTAGCGCTTCAGCTTTTCCTGCAACGCGCGCACGTCGCACGGCGCCTTGGGATCGCGGCCGGCGAGATGCGCGGCCACGGTCGCGTCGTCGGGCCATGCGCCGATGCCCGCCTCGTACAGCGTGCGCCACGGAAAGAGCGGACCGGGGTCAATCTTGCGCTGCGGAGCGATGTCGCTATGGCCGACCACGCGCGTCGGCGGAATGCCGTAACGCTCGACGATGTCGCGCGAGAGCTTCACGAGCGCATCGACCTGCGCAGGAGGATACGGCTGCCAGGTTCGGCCGGCCGGGGTATCGATCGGTCCGAGGTTGACGTTCTCGATGCCGATCGACGACGCGTTCAGCTCCGTCGCGCCCTGCCAGTAGCTCTGGCCGGCATGCCACGCGCGCTTGTCCTCGGGCACGAGCTGGTAGACGACCGGCTCGCCGTTCTCGATGCGCGGCGCGTCCGGCACGACGTAGTGGACGCTGACCTCATCGCCCGTGAGGACGGCGAGCGAGCGCGCTTCGTCGATTTCCGTGTAGTGCATGACGAGGAAACGTACGCGCGAATCGGCGTTTTTCGCGTGGTGTTGCGTGTCGGCGATGTAGGTGCCGCGGTTTTGCATGGTGGGGGTGCAGGCGGTGACGAGAGCGCAGGCGAGCGCGAGACAGACGAGGCGAAGCATGCGAAACACCTTACTTCTTCACCATCCTTTGCCGCACGGCCTCGAACAGGCACACCCCGCTCGCCACCGACACATTGAGGCTCTCCACCGCACCCGCCATCGGAATATGCATGATCTCGTCGCACGTCTCGCGCGTGAGGCGGCGCATGCCCTCGCCTTCCGCGCCCACGACGATGGCCACCGGGCCGTCGAGCTTCGTCTCGTAGACGCTCGCCGTCGCTTCGCCCGCCGTGCCGATCACCCAGACGCCGGCATCCTTCAGTTCGCGCAGGGCGCGCGCCAGGTTCGTCACCGTGATGTACGGCACGCTTTCGGCCGCGCCGCTCGCCACTTTCGCGGCGGTCGCGTTGAGGCCCGCCGAACGATCGCGCGGCGCGATGACCGCATGCGCGCCCGCCGCGTCCGCAACGCGCAGGCATGCGCCGAGATTATGCGGGTCGGTGACGCCATCGAGCACGAGCAGCAACGGCGTTCCCGAAATGCCATCGAGCAGTTCGGCGAGGTTCTGCGCGAGCGGCAAGTCGTGCGCGCGGGCCACGACGCCCTGATGCTGGATATTGCCCGCGAGGCCCCACAAACGCCCTTCGTCAGCGGCGATCAGGCGCACGCCCGCGTCCTTCGCGGCACGCAGAAAGTCCTGCATGCGCCGGTCCTTGCGCGTGGGGTCGTACAACACTTCCTCGATAGACGAGGCATCCGCCCGCACGCGCGCCGTCACCGCGTGGAAACCGTAAAGAACCTTGAGACGTGACATGACTGATTCGACCTTCGTGATAACCATGAAAAGCACGACGCGGCCCGGCGCAAAGCGCACCGGACCGCGCGTATTCGTTGACGCGATGAGCGCCGGCTAGCGTTTCTTGCGCGCCGGCCGCCCCTGCGCCGACGACTTCGACGCCGAGTTGGACGTCCCTCCGCGTTTCTTCGCCGCGCCGCCGCGCGCCGCCGGCGACGCGCCCTTCTTCGTGCCGCCGCGCTGACGCGTGCTTGGCGCATCGTCGTTCAGCGGACGAATGCGCGGACCCGTTGCGCCATTCGCGCCCGAGGCGCTGTGATCGGCCGTGCCCGACGACGAACGCGGCGACGGCTTCACCGGCGTGTCGCGCACCAGACGGAAGTCGATCTTGCGCGCATCGAGATCCACGCGGCCCACCTGCACGCGCACGCGGTCGGTCATCCGGTAGCGGATGCCGGTGCGCTCGCCGCGCAGCTCGTTCTTGATCTCGTCGTACTGGAAGTAGTCCGAGCCGAGTTCCGTCACATGCACGAGCCCTTCGATAAAGAGCGAATCCAGCTGCACGAAGATGCCGAACGACGTCACGCCGTTCACCATGCCGCCGTATTCCTCGCCGAGCTTGTCGCGCATGAAATAGCACTTGAGCCAGGCTTCGACGTCGCGTGACGCTTCGTCGGCGCGACGCTCGTTCGACGAGCAATGCAGGCCGAGTTCTTCCCACACCGCGACGCTGTTGCGCGACCGGCTGCGCGCGCTGTCGTCGGCCAGTTGCATTTCGCGCGCGGCTTTCGTCAAGCCCGTGCTCAGCGAAACGTCATGGCCGATATCCGGCACGTATTTCTTGCCCTGCAGAATCGCGTAAATGGCGCGATGCGTGAGCAGGTCGGGGTAGCGGCGAATCGGGCTCGTGAAATGCGCGTACGCCTCATACGCGAGCCCGAAGTGACCGATGTTGTCCGGGCTGTAGACGGCCTGCTGCATCGAGCGCAGGACCATCGACTGAAGCATCTGCGCATCCGGCCGGTCGCGGATCTGCGCGATCAGCGCCGCGTAGTCGCTCGCGTGCGGCTTGTCGCCGCCCGTCAGCGTCAGGCCGACGCCGCGCAGAAACTGCCGAAGATTCTCGAGCTTTTCCTCGGTCGGCCCCGCGTGCACGCGGTACAGGCCCGGATGCTTGTTGCGCTTCAAAAAGTCCGCCGCGCAGACGTTGGCCGCGAGCATGCACTCTTCGATCAGCCGATGCGCGTCGTTGCGATGCCGCGGCAGAATCTGCTCGATCTTGCCCTGCGAGTTCACGACGATATACGTCTCCGTCGTGTCGAAGTCGATCGCGCCGCGCTTCTGGCGCGCCGCGTGCAGCGCCTTGAAGACGCCGTAAAGGTTCTGCAACTGCGGCACCAGTTCCGCGCGCCGCGCGGCTTCCGGGCCCTTGGTGTTCGCGAGCACCGCCGCGACTTCGGTGTAGGTGAGCCGCGCCGCCGAGTGCATCACGCCCGGATAGAACTGGTACGCCTTGATCTCGCCGCGCGCGGTGATGACCATGTCGCACACGAGCACGCAGCGGTCGACGTCCGGATTCAGCGAGCACAGCCCGTTCGAGAGCTTCTCGGGCAGCATCGGGATCACGCGCCGCGGGAAGTACACCGACGTGCTCCGGTCCAGCGCGTCGACGTCGAGCGGCTCGTTCGGACGCACGTAATGCGACACGTCGGCGATCGCCACGAGCAGGCGGAAGCCTTGTCCGCGGCCGACGGCGACGGGCTCGCAATACACGGCGTCGTCGAAGTCGCGGGCGTCTTCGCCGTCGATCGTGACGAGCGGCACGTCGCGCAAATCCACGCGATGCCGGATGTCCACCGGCCGCACTTCGTCGGGCAGCTTGGCGGCTGCGGCGAGCGCGGCGTCGCTGAACTGATGCG
The DNA here is from genome assembly GCF_023631445.1 of Caballeronia sp. GAWG1-5s-s. NCBI lineage: Bacteria > Pseudomonadati > Pseudomonadota > Betaproteobacteria > Burkholderiales > Burkholderiaceae > Caballeronia > Caballeronia sp. GAWG1-5s-s. The sequence continues at coordinate 83,196 of NZ_JALQDC010000006.1, forward strand.
GCACGCCGTACTTGCGCACCGCGATCTCGATTTCCATGCCGGGATCGTCAATATCGCCGATGACTTCCACCACGCGTCCGAGCGGCTGCGAATGGCGGCTCGGAAAGTCCGTCAGATCGACGGACACGACCTGCCCGACTTTCGCCTTCTTCGGGTTCTGCGTGATGAGAATGTCGTGGCCGATGCGCTTGTCTTCCGGCACGAGAATCAGCGCGCCGTTTTCATTCACGAGCCGCCCGATGATGCGCTTGTTCGCGCGGTCGGTGACTTCGACGATATGGCCTTCGGGCCGCCCGCGCCGGTCATAGCCGACGATGCGCGCGAGCACGCGGTCGTTGTGCATGACCTTCTGCATTTCGCCGTTGGGCAGGAAGAGATCGTCCTGGCCGTCATCGCGGATCAGAAAACCGAAGCCGTCGCGATGACCCTGCACGCGCCCCGCGACGAAGTTCGACGGATGCGTGAGCTGATAATGGCCGCGCTTGTCGAGCCGGATTTGCCCGTCGCGTTCCATGGCCGCCAGTCGCTTGAAAAATCCTTCGCGCTCCTGGCGCTTGATCGACAGGGCCTCGGCGATGTCGTTCGCGGAGTGAGGCGTTTCGCTCGTGCGCAGCACGCCGAGAATCTCTTCGCGGCTGGGAATCGGATACGGATATTTGCTCAAGGGCTTAATAGAGTTCTTCTCGTTGGACTGGACTTTCGCCGTGTTTTGCCGTTAGTCGAGCGGCAATCGTTGAAATCATTCTAACACTGCCTATTGTGCGCACTGACCGCCCGGCCGGCGCTTGCTCGTTGCCAGTGCAGCAAACGCTGGCCCCGCCGCGACCGGCGATGAAACGCTTGACAGCGGCTCACGAGTCGCTATAATGGCGTTCTTTGCTGCTGACGCAGACAAAGAAATACGCAGCAACGCACCCTTGCCCAGGTGGCGGAATTGGTAGACGCACTAGGTTCAGGTCCTAGCGGTGGCAACACCGTGGAGGTTCGAGTCCTCTCTTGGGCACCAGATGTCAGGAAACGCCACCTTCGGGTGGCGTTTTCTTTTTATGCGGAGACCGTGCTTTTCGGCTCCTGCCGGTCGTGAAGCGCAGTTGACACGGCTCGGCTTCCCGCTAAAATAGCGGGCTCGCTGTACCCCTTGGCCCAGGTGGCGGAATTGGTAGACGCACTAGGTTCAGGTCCTAGCGGTGGCAACACCGTGGAGGTTCGAGTCCTCTCCTGGGCACCAAGGTCCCTTTCTCGCGAAGAGCCCCACGCATATGCACGTGGGGCTTTTTGTTTTCCGCGCGCCATTTTTCTGCTTATGAGCGTCTTCGCTTTGCTTTCGTTTTTATTCGACGTCTGACTCGGATTAAAGCGAAATGAATGGATCGGCCGCGTTATCGTCTTTTCTCCATCAGTAACGATCAGCACGCTCTTGAACGGCGGCGTACACTCGTCCTGCCCGCGTGGCCTCATGACCGCCGCGTGCAATCGCATTGCATATCAATCGATCAATACTGATTCGGAGACCGAGGCGATGAGTTGGACGCGAGAACAAAGAAACGTAACGATTGCCGCTTATCTCGGCTGGACGCTGGACGCATTCGATTTCTTCCTGATGGTCTTCGTCCTGAAGGATATTGCCGCGGAATTCAACACGAAGATTCCCGAAGTCGCCTTTGCCATTACGCTCACGCTCGCCATGCGCCCTATCGGCGCGCTGATTTTCGGCCGGCTCGCGGACAAGTTCGGCCGCCGTCCGACGCTGATGGTCAATATCGCGTGTTATTCGTTGCTGGAATTGCTCTCCGGCCTCTCGCCCAACCTGACGACGCTTCTCATCTTGCGCTCGCTTTTCGGCATCGCGATGGGCGGTGAATGGGGCGTCGGCTCTGCGCTGACGATGGAAACCGTGCCGCCCAAGGCGCGCGGCTTCGTTTCCGGCTTGCTGCAAGCCGGCTATCCGAGCGGTTATCTGCTCGCGTCGATCGTATTCGGCGTGCTGTATCAGTTCGTCGGCTGGCGCGGCATGTTTTTCGTCGGCGTGGCGCCTGCGCTGCTCGTGCTTTACGTTCGCGCGCATGTGCCCGAATCTCCCGCATGGCGAGCGATGGAAAAGCGCAAGCGTCCCGGCCTGCTCGCGACGCTCAAACAGAACTGGACGCTCTCCCTCTATGCGATCGTTCTGATGACCGCATTCAATTTCTTTTCGCACGGCACACAGGATCTTTATCCGACGTTTCTACGCGAACAGCATCACTTCGATCCGCATACGGTGTCCATCATTACCATCGTGCTGAATATCGGCGCGATTGTCGGCGGATTGTTTTTCGGGTCGTTGTCGGAGCGAATCGGGCGGCGCGTGACCATTTTTATCGCTGCACTGATTGCGTTGCCGGTGCTTTATCTGTGGGCGTTTTCGGTGACTCCCGTTGCGCTGGCGATCGGCGCGTTTCTGATGCAGATCTCAGTGCAAGGCGCGTGGGGCGTTATTCCGGTGCATTTGAACGAGATATCGCCCGATGAGATTCGCGCCACTTTTCCTGGGCTCGTGTATCAACTCGGCAATCTGTTGGCCGCAATCAATGCGACGATGCAGGCGTCGATTGCCACTTCGCATGGAAACAACTACGGCATGGCGATGGCGATCGTCGCGGGTACGGTTGCGGTGGTCATTGCGGCGTTGATTTTCTTTAGCCGGGAGCGCAGGGGGATCGATATGACGCGGTCGGCGGAGGAAGTAGGGGCGACGGGATAGGGCTTGGGGCGTGCGGAACCCCGCGCATGCATGAGGCCCCTTCGGATTGACCCGTTCCAAGCCGAAGCGCAAGAAGATGCACTTCGGCTTGGTCGTCGCGCAGAAGCTAGCGAGCTAGAAAGCGGAAAACGTCAACCGGGACTCGAACGCTGCGTTTCCCCCCAATTATGCTCAACTTCTTAACGAGCGTTCGAACTGACGTTTCTGAGACATCGAAAAGCTGAGCTACTTTGCTTGCGGATGCTCCGCCGTGGGTCAAGATTAATATCTGAAATCTAACGAAAGAACGAAGACGGCCGTCAGAATCTTTGATGACCCGGCCGGAGCTCGAAATGATCGCGTTGGCAAGAATTGCCCGTTCTCGCGAAGTAAGCCTCTTGGTTTTATAACAGTGCCTCCCACCAGTGTCCAGAAATGTGTAAAGCGTCGACTCAAAGAGAACGTGATCTCTGAAACCAGCTTCTCCAAAATGACAATGAAGGTTTAGCTTAGTCGGTTGTTCATTCTTTTTGCGCATTCGATATGCTCCTGTCCTACCAAAGTGGCGGTAGCGAATTGCTACCCAGGAGCCGGAGGTTGCGATTCGCGCTGCGGGGGTCATCGGCCGACCCAACCACAGCGCCCATTCATACATACTGCTACAGGTAATTCGTTTTTTCTCTGCTGCCGGCTTTGCGCCGCGCGAAAGTCGACAGCAACCTCATTTTTAACTGGCCGCGTGACATTTAGCCCATACGATTACTCCTATTTTCACTAAGAGTCGTCGGTTCGTCTCGCGATGGATAGTTGACTGCGGTTCACCAGTCCTCCGGGACGCGGCTCAGATACTAAATAGGGCGTCGGCTTGCACCGTGCCAAGGGGCGTCCCACCCAGCCTCGCCTCGTCGAGCGAGTCGCGGTCCTGATCGAACCTACCCACTGCGCCCAACGACATCGCTTCGCAAGATGGAAGAACAATCCGCGTCTCTCGTTTACACCTGACCACTTCGGCACCGTCAAACGGGAAGACAAGTCATGACGCAAGCGCACGTCCGTCGCCTCCTCTACTCGACGCTCGCGTGCGCGCTATCAGCGGCGATTACCGCTAGCCCGGCCCCCGCCCGAGCGACTCCGCAGCCGGCGGTCAACGAAATCGCCACCCAGACTGCCGACCAACAAGCCCAATGGCTCGCACGCGCCGCCGCCGACGGCACGCTCGCGCGCCTCAGCGACGACGAACTCGTCGCCCTCTTCCGCGCGCTCGATCCCGCGACGCTGCCGCGCTATCTGCGCGACGGCTTGGTCCGCTATGCGTCGTGCGAATTCACGATCCTCCGACGCGAGCGCATCGGCGGAAAATGGCCGAAGCGGCCCGACCACATGCTCGTGCGCGTCACGCGCGAGCCGCTGCGCATCTACGCCAGATGGCTGCCCGATGGCGCCCATGCGGGCCAGGAAGTCATCTACGACGAGTCCAAGCGCCCGGGCGAACTCTACGGCCATGCCGGCGGCTTGCTCGGTGTGGTGTCGATGTGGACATCGCTGAACGGACCGCTCGCCCGCGCGCAATCGAACCATTCGATCCGCGAACTCGGCATCGATGCCGTGACGCAGCGGTTTATCGACGAAGGCAAGAAGTTCGCCGACGCCGACATCACGCAGCCGTCGGATATCGCGGTGGCGACCGTCAATGGCGTGCGCGTCGTCGCGTTGACGTATGTCGCGCCGGCCGGGCAGCCCGACTTCTATGCGAAGCGCGAAGTGATCGACCTCGATCTCGGAGCGCCGCTCATCCGCGCGGTCGAATCGTTCGACAACGAAGGCAAAGTGTTCGAAAGCGTCGTCTTCGAGCACATCGAGCCAAAGCCGTTCGACGGCCTGACCTTCGATCCGCGCAACCCCGACTATCGCTTCTGAAGCGCGCGCTGACTGCGTGACACACGCTGTAACACGCGCATCCCAGCCGACGTGCAGCGTTTAAGTCTCGCCTAAGTTTCGGCCGATACGCTTGCCGCACTTCATCATCGACATCCACGACGCCGCTTTGTCCGCGGCGCGAATCGTCATGTAAACCAAGGAGTTCGCATGAACCTCCGCTCTGCTTCGGCTCCCGTGCGAGCCATCAAACGGCTCTTGAGTCATCACGAGATCGCCACGCTGCTCTTGCTGATGCACGCGCCGATCGACGCGATGGCCGCGCCGCCCGATGTGACCTCGCTGCAGGAATACGGCTACGTGGAAATTGTCTCGCCCGGCGCGGACGGTCCCAAGGTGCGCCTCACCGAAGACGGCAACGCCGTGCTGCGCGGCTTGGGCGTCAGGTAAGCGCCCTTCTTCCCGTCGCGATCTCTGTAATAATCGGTCGACCTTCCTAACCGACCGAGGAGTGATTCGCGATGCCCGCCATGGAACCCATCGTTCAACGTGTGCTGCTGACCAACGACGACGGCATCGACGCGCCCGGCCTGGCCGTGCTCGAAGCCGTCGCCGCAGAGCTCGCGCACGAAGTCTGGGTCGTCGCGCCCGAGCACGATCAGAGCGGTACTTCGCACTCCATCAGCCTGCATTCGCCGCTGCGCATCTCGCGTCAGGGCGAGCGGCGCTTCGGCGTTCAGGGCACGCCCGGCGATTGCGTCGTGATGGCCGCGCGCCATCTCATGAAAGACGCGCCGCCGACGCTCGTGCTGTCGGGCATCAATCGCGGCGCGAACCTCGGCGTCGAGACGATGTTCTCGGGCACCGTCGGCGCGGCGATGACGGGCCTTCTGCTCGGCCTTCCCTCCATTGCGCTCAGTCAGACGTTCTCCGACCGTGAGAGCGTGCGCTGGGATACGGCGCGCGCGCTCGCGCCCAGCGTGATCCGTCAATTGCTGGCCATCTCGCACGACGCGCCGACCTGTCTCAACGTCAACTTCCCGGACTGCGATGCGTCCGCGGCCGGTCCCCTCACCGTGACGCGACAGGGCGTCGGGCTCGTGGAAGGCATCGACGTGGTCGATGAGACCGATCCGCGCGGCATCGACTACTTTTGGCTGAGATTCCAGCGCGGTCAGCGCGAGAACGCGCCCGACAGCGAGACCGCCGTGGTCGCGAGCAAGCGCATCTCGGTGACGCCGCTGCATTTCGATCGCACCGATTCGCGCACGTTCGCCACGCTCGAAGCCGGTCTGCGCGGCGGCGCGTGAGCCTAGAGCCTTTCCTCCCAGACGCGACGGACGGTTTCTCGTATGCTGCGTCGGCAACGCGTCCGGCAAGGGCTCCGGGCGCCACGATCACAAAAACAAGGAGGCACTATGAAGCACCTGGTCCGCATCGCGGCTGGCGCGCTTATCGCCGTGTCGGCGGCGGGCGCGTTCGCGCAGACGTCGTCGCCCGCAGGCACCTGGCAAACCATCGATGATGCCACCGGCAAGCCGAAGGCGATCATCCAGATCATCGACGACGGTAGCGGACAGCTCTCCGGCAAGGTGGTGCGCGGCATCGGCGAATTCGATCACCCGGAGCGGCGCTGCACCGCGTGCACCGACGACCGGAAGGATGAACTGGTCAAAGGCATGACCATCATCACGGGCATGAAGCAGAACGGCGATACGTGGGAAGGCGGCCAGATTCTGGACCCGGAAAACGGCAAGCTGTACAAGTGCAAGATGAAGCTGGAAGACGGCGGGCAGAAGCTGGTGGTGCGCGGTTATATCGGCGTGTCGCTGCTCGGGCGCTCACAAACTTGGGTGCGGCAGCAGTAGCACTTCCTGCTTCGCAAATAAATACGGGCGGAAGACTGCGTGTCTTCCGCCCGTATTTATTTGTTCAGCGTGCAGGTCAGGCTGCGTGACGAACCGGCTCGTCGTCCTGCGGCGAGCGCGTCGCCGCAATGGCGCGCATCGGCTCCAAGGCTTCCGGTGTCGCAACCGGCAATTCGGCCGGCACGCGCATGCGCGAAGTCATGAGCCCGTATAACGATTCACCGGCGGGGCCGAAGAGCTGCGTCATCACGCGCAGCAACACGCCCGATTCATGCCACGCCTTGAAGCGCCGATGGCACGTCTGATACGACGGGTATTTGCGCGGCAGCGTGGACCACGACGCGCCGCTATACATGACCCACAGCACGCCGTTCAGCACGGCGCGCGTGTTGGCCAGAGGACGGCCGCGCAACTCCGAGCGCGGACGCAATTCCGGAAGCAGCGGCGCGACCATCTGCCATTCTTCGTCGGACATATCGCGGTAGGGTTTCACGGCATTCTCTCCAATTAACTGCTGATTAACTGGCCAGAACGATACCGAGTGCCCTTCAACCGGCAAATCAGAGAGGTCCTAATCTTGAAAACCCGGCGAAAGCCTTGTGCCATTTGGCTAGACGCCTGTTTTTGATTCTCGTATTAGCTCACTTGAGCGAAATGTTCGCGAGCCGCCGCGGCGCCTCCAAATACTCTTGCGACTGCATTTCGACGATGCGAGACACCGTGCGCGCGAACTCGTTCGCCATCGGCCCTTCAACGTACAAGTCCTCTGCCGGCACCGCCGCCGACATCAGCAGCTTGACCTTGTGGTCGTAGAAGACGTCGATGAGCCACGTGAAGCGGCGCGCTTCCGACGCCATGCGCGGCGACATCTGCGGCACGTCCGACAGGATGACCGCGTGGAAGCGGTTCGCGATCTCCAGATAGTCGTTCTGCGAGCGCGGACCGCCGCAGAGCGTCGCGAAGTCGAACCACACTACGCCATCCGCTTTGCGCAGCGCCTTGATCTCGCGCTTTTCGATATGCAGGATCGGGCTTTCGTCAGGAACGGCGGCGAGCTTCGCGTAATCCGCGCGCAGCGCCTTGTCCGCCGCCGCGCCGAGCGGCGTGTGATACGCCTGCACTTGCAACAGCGTGCGCTTGCGATAATCGGTGCCCGCGTCGACATTCAGGACGTCGAGATTCTTCTTGAGCAACTCGATGGCCGGCAGCAGTCGGTCGCGGTGCAAGCCCTCCGGATACAGCGTGTCCGGTTCGTAATTGGACGTCATCACGAACTGCACACCGTTGTTGAACAGGCGGTCCAGCAGGCGATACAGGATCATCGCGTCGGCGATATCCGACACGTGAAATTCGTCGAAGCAGATCAGCCGATAACGCTTCGCGATGCGCCGCGCCAGTTCATCGAGCGGATCGGCTTGCCCCTTCAGCTCCTCCAGTTCCCGATGCACTTCGCGCATGAACTCGTGAAAGTGCAGGCGCGTCTTGCGCTGCACCGGCACGACGGCGTAGAAGCTGTCCATCAGAAAACTTTTGCCGCGCCCGACGCCGCCCCACATGTACACACCGCGCGGCAGTTCCGGATGCACCAGAAACTTCCGGATCGCGTTCGAGCGTCGCGCCTTGTACGCCACCCATTCTTCGTAGCAGCGTTGCAGGCGAGCGACCGCCGCCAGCTGCGCTTCGTCGGACTGGTAGCCCCGCGTGCGCAGTTCGTTTTCGTAGTATTCGGTGACGTTCATCTTCTGCCGTTCGATGTGACGAAGGCGAGCGGTTTGATCCGCTCGCCTTCGTGTGCGATGCCCTGCTTGTTGCCCGAAGTCGAGCCGAATTACATGTTCAACGCGCGCTTGTCGACCGCGAGCGCCGCTTCGCGCATCACTTCAGACAGCGACGGATGCGGATGGCAAATGCGGCCGATGTCTTCCGACGCCGCCTTGAACTCCATCGCGACCACTGCTTCCGCGATCAGATCCGACGCGTCCGCTGCGATGATATGCACGCCGAGAATCTCGTCGGTCTTCGCGTCCGCGATCATCTTGACGAAGCCTTCCGCCCGGCCGATGCCCAGCGCGCGGCCATTGGCCATCATCGGGAACTGGCCGGTCTTGATCTCGCGGCCTTCGGCCTTGAGTTGCTGCTCGGTCTTGCCGACCCACGCGATCTCCGGTTCCGTGTAGATGACCCACGGCACGCAGTTGTAGTCGATATGCGGCTTTTGCCCGTCGATGATTTCCGCCACCGCCACGCCTTCGTCTTCCGCCTTGTGCGCGAGCATCGGGCCGCGCACGACGTCGCCGATAGCGTACACGCCCGGCACGCTCGTCGCGCAGTGATCGTCCACGTCGATGAAGCCGCGCTCGTTCGCCTTCAGGCCGATGCTTTCCAGACCGAGGTTGTCCGTGTTCGGCACGCGTCCGACGGAGACGATCAGGCGGTCCGCTTCCAGCGTTTGCGCGTTACCCTGATTGTCCGTGTACGCGATCGACACGCCGTTGCCGGTCGTCTTTACTTCGCCGATCTTCACGCCGAGGTGAATGTCGAGACCTTGCTTCTTGAACTGCTTGGCGGCTTCCTTCGCGAGCGAATCATCCGCTGCGGCGAGGAATTGCGGCAGCGCTTCGAGCACCGTCACTTCGGCACCCAGACGACGCCACACCGAGCCGAGTTCAAGACCGATCACGCCCGCGCCGATCACGGCGAGCTTCTTCGGCACCGAGTCGAACGAGAGCGCGCCTTCGTTGTCGGCGATCAGCTTGTTGTCGACCGGAATGCCCGGCAGATGACGCGCCTTCGAACCCGTCGCGATGATCACGTTCTTCGCCGTGACGGTTTCCGTTTCGCCCTCGCCCGACACTTCGATCTGCACGCCGGCAGCGTTCTTGCCGGTGAACTTGCCGTGACCCTTGAGCCACGTGATCTTGTTCTTGCGGAACAGGAACTCGATGCCCTTCGTCATCTTTTCGACAATGCCGTCTTTACGCGCGAGCATCTTCGACACATCGAGTTTCACGTCCGACACGCTGATGCCGTGATCCGCCAGATGCTTCGACGTATTTTCGAATTCTTCGGAGGACGCGAGCAGCGCCTTCGACGGAATGCAGCCCACGTTCAGGCAGGTGCCGCCGAGCTTCAGCGCGCCGGCCGGGTTCTTCCACTTCTCGATACACGCAACCGTCTTGCCGAGTTGCGCTGCGCGAATCGCCGCGATATAGCCGCCCGGGCCCGCGCCGATCACGACGACATCAAATTCCTTGGACATGACTTTCCTTGAGTAGACCCCGCTCTTGCGGAGACGCCTTCGAGCGGTGCGCGCGAGCCTATCGCGCGCACCGAAGGCACTTTGTTCTTACAGGTCCAGCAGCAGACGGGCCGGATCTTCCAGCGCGTCCTTCATGGCGACGAGCGACAGCACGGCTTCGCGGCCGTCGATGATGCGGTGGTCGTACGACAGCGCGAGGTAGTTCATCGGACGGATCACAATCTGGCCGTTCTCGACCACAGCGCGTTCCTTCGTCGCGTGCACGCCGAGAATGGCGGACTGCGGCGGGTTGATGATCGGCGTCGAGAGCATGGAGCCGAACACGCCGCCATTCGAGATGGAGAACGTGCCGCCGGTCATTTCTTCGATCGACAGCTTGCCGTCGCGCGCCTTCGCGCCGAATTCGGCGATCTTCTTCTCGATGTCGGCGAGGCTCATCTGATCCGCGTTGCGCAGGATCGGCACGACCAGACCGCGCGGCGAACCGACCGCGATACCGATGTCGAAGTAGCCGTGATAAACGATGTCGTTACCGTCGATAGATGCGTTCACGAGCGGGAACTTCTTCAGCGCGTGGACGGCGGCCTTCACGAAGAACGACATGAAGCCGAGCTTCACGCCGTGTTCCTTCTCGAAGCGGTCCTTGTACTTGTTGCGCAGGTCCATGACCGGCGCCATGTTGACTTCGTTGAACGTCGTCAGAATGGCGTTGGTTTGCTGCGATTCGAGCAGACGCTCGGCGATACGCGCGCGCAGACGCGACATCGGCACGCGCTGTTCCGGGCGATCCTTCAGCCACTGATCCGCCGATGCGGGCGCGTTGACTTGCGGCAGCGAAGGCTTCGCGGCCTTCGCGGGCGCAGCGGCCGGAGCCGGTGCCTTGGCGGCGGCGGGTGCGCCGGCTTGCGCGGCGAGCGCGTCGCCCTTCGTGATGCGGCCGTCGCGGCCCGAGCCCGACACCTGGTCGGCGGACACGCCCTTCTCGGCCAGAATCTTCGTCGCGGCGGGCGATGCCGCGCCGCCCGCGACCGAGCCGCCCGTCGCGGAGGCGGTCGCTTGCGCGGTCGCCGACGACGACGCCACGGCCGGCTCGGCTTGCGGCGCGGGCTTCACTTCGGCGTCGCCAGCGGCGGCGGCTGCGGGCGCTTCGCCTGCCTTCGCTTCGGTGTCGATCTTCGCGATGATCTCGTCAGCGGTGACGATATCGCCGTCATGCTTGATGACTTGCGCGAGCACGCCAGCCGACGGCGCCGGCACTTCGAGCACCACCTTGTCGGTTTCGATTTCGATCAGGATTTCGTCCTGGGCGACTGCCTCGCCCGGCTTCTTCTTCCATTGCAGCATGGTGGCTTCCGAGACCGACTCGGAAAGCTGGGGAACCTTGACTTCTACGATAGCCATTTCTGTATTGTCCTAATGCGTTCTGTGTGTACGAGCGTCGGAACCGGCGCGCTTGCCGCACGCCGGTCCGATCAGGCAACGATTACTTCGCGATGGTCTGCGCACCCTTCAGGCGGCCGAACGCGCCTTCAACCAGCGCCTTCTGCTGCTCGTAGTGCTTCGCGTAGTAGCCGACCGCGGGCGAGGCGGAAGCGGGACGGCCGCTGTACGCCAGCTTCATCCCTTCCTTCATGCCTTCACGCAGATGGTGCTCGATGTAGAACCAGGCACCCTGGTTCTGCGGCTCGTCCTGCACCCAGACCACTTCGGTCGCGTTTTCGTACTTCTTGAGTTCCGCGTCGAACTGCTTGTGCGCGAACGGATACAACTGCTCGATACGCACGATGGCGATGTCGTTCGCCTTCGCTTCGCGGCGATGCGCGACGAGGTCGTAGTACACGCGGCCCGAGCAGCAGATCACGCGCTTGACCTTCTTCGCGTCGATGCTTTCGTCCACTTCGCCGATGACCGGCTGGAACGAGCCCTTCGCCAGCTCCGACAAGTCCGACACCGCTTCCTTGTGACGCAGCAGCGACTTCGGCGTGGCAATGATGAGCGGCTTGCGGAACAGGCGGATCATCTGACGGCGCAGCAGATGGAAGATCTGCGCCGGCGTCGTCGGCTGAACCACTTGCATGTTGTGGTCCGCGCAAAGTTGCAGGAAACGCTCGATACGCGCCGACGAGTGCTCCGGACCCTGGCCTTCGTAGCCGTGCGGCAGCATCATCGTGAGGCCGGAGACGCGGCCCCACTTCACTTCGCCCGACGAGATGAACTGGTCGATCACCACTTGCGCGCCGTTCACGAAGTCGCCGAACTGCGCTTCCCACGCGACGAACGTGTTCGGTTCGGCGGTCGAATAGCCGTACTCGAAGCCGAGCACCGCTTCTTCCGACAGCACCGAGTCGATGACCGTGAACTTCGCCTGGTTGTCCGCGATGTTCTGCAGCGGAATGTACGTGCCGTCGTTCCAGCGCTCGCGGTTCTGGTCGTGCAGCACCGCGTGGCGGTGCGTGAACGTGCCGCGGCCCGAGTCCTGGCCCGTCAGACGCACGGCATAGCCCGATGCCACCAGCGACGCGAACGCGAGATGCTCGCCCATGCCCCAGTCGAGCTTCGCTTCGCCACGGCCCATCGCGCGGCGATCGTTGATCACGCGCTCGACGAGCGGATGCAGCTTGAAGTTCTCCGGAATCGTCGTGATGCGCTCGGCGAGACGCTTCAGTTCGGCGAGCGGCACGGCGGTGTCGGCGGCGTCGGTCCACTTGCGGTTCAGGAACGGCACCCAGTCGACCGCGTACTTGCTCTTGTAGTTCGAGAGCACCGGGTCGATGGTGTGATGGCCTTCGTCCATCGCCTGACGGTACGCCTTCACGTAGTTGTCGGCGTCTTCGGCCGTGATCACGCCTTGCTGCACCAGCTTCTCCGCGTACAGCGCGCGCGTGCCGGGATGCTTCGCGATGGTCTTGTACATCAGCGGCTGCGTGACCGCCGGCGTGTCCTGCTCGTTGTGGCCGAGCTTGCGGAAGCAGACGATGTCCACCACCACGTCCTTGTGGAACTTCATGCGGAAGTCGATCGCGAGCTGCGTGGCGAGCACGACCGCTTCGGGATCGTCGCCGTTCACGTGCAGCACCGGCGCTTCGATCATCTTGACGACGTCCGAGCAATACAGCGTCGAGCGCGAATCGCGCGGGTCCGACGTCGTGAAACCGATCTGGTTGTTGATGACGATATGCAGCGTGCCGTGCGTGCCGTAGCCGCGCGTTTGCGCGAGGTTCAGCGTTTCCATCACGACGCCCTGGCCCGCGAAGGCCGCGTCGCCGTGGATCTGCACCGGCAGGACTTGCAGGCCTTCTTCATCGCCGCGGCGATCCATGCGCGCCTTCGCCGAACCTTCGACCACCGGGTTGACGATTTCGAGGTGCGACGGGTTGAACGCGAGCGACAGGTGCACCGGGCCGCCTTCGGTCGCGACATCCGACGAGAAACCCTTGTGGTACTTCACGTCGCCGGCCGGCAGGTCGTCCACGTGCTTGCCTTCGAATTCGGCGAAGAGGTCCGCCGGCATCTTGCCGAGCGTGTTGACCAGCACGTTCAGACGGCCACGGTGCGCCATGCCGATGACGATCTCCTGCACGCCGTTCTTGCCCGCGTGACGCACGACTTCGTCCATCGACGCGATGAAGCTTTCGCCGCCTTCCAGCGAGAAACGCTTCTGGCCGACGTACTTGGTGTGCAGGAAACGCTCGAGTCCTTCCGCGGCCGTCAGGCGGTTCAGGATGTGCTTTTTCTTGTCGTTCGAGAAGTTCGGCGTCGAGCGGATGGACTCGAGACGCTCCTTCCACCAGCGCTTTTGTTCCGGATCGCTGATGTACATGTACTCGGCGCCGATCGTGCCGCAGTACGTGTCACGCAATGCCTTGACGATCTCGCGCAGCGTCGCGCGCTCGAAACCGAAATACAGGTTCGTGGCGCTGTACGTCTGGTCCATGTCGGCTTCGGTGAAGTCGTAGAACGCAGGCTCGAGTTCGGGGATATGCGGACGCTCGCGGCGCTTGAGCGGATCGAGATTGGCCCATTGCGAGCCGAGGAAGCGATACGCGCCGATGAGGGACTGAACGTAGACTTGCTTTCGCGCGGTAGCGAGATCTTCGGTGGCGCCTTCGCGCTGAACGAAGCCGTTGGACTTCGCGCGCTGGGCAAACGACTCGACGATCGGGCCGTGGGCCACGTCGTTGTGATTCGTGCCGTCCGACGCGGGCACGTTCTGCAACGCGTCGAAATAGGCTCGCCAGGTCTCGGGCACTGACGCGGGATTATCGAGATATGCCTCGTACAACTCTTCGACGTACGGAGCATTACCGCCGAACAAATAGGAGTTCGACTGGAATTGCTTCATCATTTTACGCTCACCTTTCTTCGAGTTTCTCGAGGAAGTGCGGGTTACAAAACCTTCCGCGACACGGCCTGACCGTTTAGCGGATTGCGCGAATCAAGTCTGCTTGGAAGGACCTAAAAAGCGACAGCTAATCCGAATAGCATAGCACAGATGCATTCGTCATATGACCGGACGTCGCACCGTTGCGCAGGCATTCGCCCCTCTGCAACGGGCATGTGCGGGCATGTGCGGGCATTTGCGGTCGATGCAAGAGCGCCGGCCATGCGTGATTGTCGGCCTCGGCTGGCGATTCTTTAATGCATGCAGGCAAGCATCGAATGCAAAAAGCCGCCCGAAGGCGGCTTTTGGACTGCAACGTCGGAGACGATTTACTCCGCCGATTCGCGGCTCGCGCGACGGCGCTCGTGTTCCTTCAGGTGACGCTTGCGCAGACGAATAGACTGCGGCGTCACTTCGACGAGTTCGTCGTCGTCGATGAATTCGACCGCGTATTCGAGCGAAAGCTGGATCGGCGGCACGAGGCGCACGGCTTCGTCGGTGCCGGAGGCGCGCACGTTGGTCAGCTGCTTGCCCTTGATCGGATTCACGACGAGGTCGTTGTCGCGGCTATGAATGCCGATGATCATGCCTTCATAGAGCGCATCGCCCGGCGACACGAACATGCGACCGCGGTCTTGCAGCTTCCACAGCGCATAGGCGACAGCCGCGCCGTCGTCCTGCGAGATCAGCACGCCGTTGCGGCGCTCGCCGACCGAGCCTTCCTTGACGGGCGCGTACGAATCGAACGTATGGCTCATCAGACCCGTGCCGCGCGTGAGCGTCAGGAACTCGCTCTGGAAACCGATCAGCCCGCGCGCCGAAATCTTGTATTCGAGGCGCGTGCGGCCGCGGCCGTCGGACGTCATGTCGAGCATTTCGCCCTTGCGGCGGCCGAGCTCTTCCATCACGCCACCCTGATGCTGGTCTTCGATATCGACCGTCAGGTTCTCATACGGCTCGCACTTCACGCCGTCGATTTCCTGCAGCACAACGCGCGGACGCGACACGGCAAGCTCATAGCCTTCGCGGCGCATGTTCTCGACGAGAATCGTCAGATGCAGTTCGCCGCGGCCCGAGACTTCGAACGTCGTTTCGTCGCCGGTATCTTTCACGCGCAGCGCGACGTTGTGGTTCAGTTCCTTCGTGAGACGGTCGCGAATCTGGCGGCTCGTCACGAACTTGCCTTCCTTGCCCGCGAGCGGCGACGAGTTCACGAGGAAGTTCATCGTGAGCGTCGGTTCGTCGACGGTGATCATCGGCAGCGCCTCGGGATTCTCCGGCGAGCAGATCGTCACGCCGATGCCGATTTCCTCGATGCCGTTGATCAGCACGATATCGCCGGCCTGCGCTTCCTCGACTTGCACGCGCTCCAGGCCGTGGAACGACAGCACCTGATTGATCTTGCGATTAAGGATCGCGCCGTCCGGACCCGAGCGCACCGCGACCTGCATGCCGGGGCGAATACGCCCGCGCGCGATGCGGCCCACGCCGATACGGCCGACGTACGTGTTGTAGTCCAGCGAGGTGATTTGAAGCTGCAGCGGGCCGTCCGGATCGGCCGGGCGCACCGGCACGTGTTCGAGAATCGCTTCGAAGAGCGGACGCATGGTGCCTTCGCGCGTTTCCGGATCGAGGCTCGCGTAGCCGTTCAGGCCCGACGCGTAGACGACCGGGAAATCGAGCTGTTCTTCGGTGGCGCCGAGCTTGTCGAACAGATCGAACGTCTGGTTGATCACCCAGTCGATACGCGCGCCCGGACGGTCCACCTTGTTGATGACGACGATCGGCTTAAGACCGAGCGCCAGCGCTTTCTTCGTGACGAAGCGCGTTTGCGGCATCGGGCCTTCGACGGCATCGACGAGCAGCAGCACGGAATCGACCATCGACAGCACGCGCTCCACTTCGCCGCCGAAGTCGGCGTGTCCCGGCGTGTCGACGATATTGATGTGCGTGCCTTCGTATTCGACCGCGCAGTTCTTCGCGAGAATCGTGATGCCGCGTTCCTTTTCGATGTCGTTCGAGTCCATGACGCGCTCGGCGACTTGTTGATTTTCCCGGAACGTGCCCGATTGACGGAGCAACTGGTCGACGAGCGTGGTCTTGCCGTGGTCGACGTGGGCAATGATGGCGATATTGCGGAGGGCGCGAGTCATAAGAGTATCTTGGTTGTGCGCCGTCGGAGCGAGGGCCGCCAAGCAGAACGCTCAATGGCTGATGGCTCGGCAGACCCTCGGATAAGCGTCACGTCACGCTTTCGATTTGCGTGACTGCTTCGTGACTGCCTGGAATGACTCTTCGGGCCCGGCGCGGTGAGAACCGAAAATTATAGCACGCTGACGTGTCAGCATCGAACTGCGTCTACAAAGCACTGCGCTCCCGCGCCGATTGTTAAGCATTCTCAGAAAAGACTGTTGCAGCGTCGGATTGACGCCCCTATAATCCTGCCTAGTCAACTATTGCACTCGCACAAAATTTTCCATGAGCGACGCTCCGAAACCCACGGCGATTGACAACTACGTGTTGAGCGAAAGCGTCGGCTATTTGCTGAGCCGCGTGCGCTCGACGCTGTGGAACATGGTGACGCAGCACACCACGTCCGAACTCGGCATCACGAGCACGCAGGCCAGCATCGTCTTCATGCTGGCGGTCGGCAAGTGCCTGACGGCGGCGGATATAGCGCGGGAATACGGCATCGACGCGAGCGCGGTCACGCGCCTGATCGACCGTCTGGAAAAGCGCGGCCTGCTCTCGCGCGTGCGCAGCGAGGAAGACCGGCGCGTCGTGCGTCTCGCGCTGACAGCGGACGGCCGCGCGATGGCGGAAAAGGTGCCGGCCATCTTCACGCGCGTGCTGGATGCGTTGCTCGCGGGCTTCACCCCCGAGGAAGTCGGCTTTCTGAAGAGCATGCTCCGCCGCATTCTCGCCAACACGTGCGATCCTGCCGCGTGTCCTGCGGGCGGCAATGATAAGCCTGGTATGCCATTGCGCTGACAAGCAAATGGACCGGGGAATCCAGCTTGACCACCCAAGAATTGGTTGCAACGTCCATCTTTAACACTCATCTCAAGAGACGAGCGATGAAACACCTTTCCTTGTCCACGTGCAGGCCGAAAAGCGCCCTGCGCGGCGCGAAGAGCGCCGTGGCGGCCGCCGTGGCCGCGCTCGCGGTCGCCGGCTGCGCGAATTACGCGGGCATCTCGAGCGACAAGCAGATCACCACGCCCGACGCCTTGCAGTCGACGCAAAGCGTGCCGGGGCAAGGCGGCCAGTGGCCGAGCCTCGACTGGGCGAAGCAGTTCGGCGACCCGCAGTTGCCGCAACTGATCGACGAAGCCGTCGCGGACAATCCGAGCATCGCGCAGGCGCAGGCGCGCATCGCGAAGGCATCGTCGTATATCGAAAGCTCGCGCTCGACGCTTTACCCGCACGTGAACGCGCAGTATTCATGGACGCGCGAGCTCTATTCGGCCAACGCCCTTTTCCCGCCGCCGTACGGTGGCACGTGGTTCAGCGAGAACAACGTGCTCGCCAGCGCGTCGTGGGACCTGGACCTGTGGGGAAAGAACCGCTCGCGCCTGAACATGGCCGTCTCGCAACAGAAAGCGGCCGAGGCGGACATGCAGCAGGCGCGCGTGACGCTCGCCGCGTCGGTGGCGCGCACGTATAACCAGCTTGCCCTGCTCTACGCGCTGCGCGACGTCACGCAGCGCGAAATCGCCAATCGCCAGGACGTCGGCCGCATCACGAGCGGACGCGTGACCGCGGGCCTCGATACGAACGTCGAACGCCGCACCGCCGAAGGCAACGTGGCGACGAGCCAGACGAACCTGAGCGAACTCGACGGGCAGATCCAGTCGGTTCGCTATCAGTTGGCGGCGCTGCTCGGCAAGGGCCCGGACCGCGGCTTGCAGATCGCCAATCCGGTGATCGATCCGAACGTCAACGTGACGCTGCCGGACAACGTGCCGGCCGACCTCATCTCGCGCCGCCCGGACATCGTCGCGGCGCGCTGGCAGGTCGAAGCGGCCACGCATGACATCGCGGAAGCGAAGGCCGAGTTCTTTCCCGACATCAATCTCGCGGCGAGCTTCGGTTTCGACGCGTTCGGATGGAGCCGCTTCCTGATGGCGAGCAGCCGGCAGATTCAGGCTGGACCGGCCATTCACCTGCCGATCTTCGACGCGGGCGCGCTGCGCGCGCAGCTGAAAGGCCGTTACGCCGATTTCGACAATGTCGTCGCCAACTACAATCAGACGCTCGTGAACGCGCTGAACGACGTGGCGACGAACATCTCCGCGATCCGCTCGCTCGACAGGCAGATGGCCGACGCGCAACGCGCGCTCGCTGCTGCGACGAGCGCGTATCAGTTGGCGGTGATCCGCTACAAGGCCGGCCTATCGCCGCAACTGCAAGTGCTCACGGCGGACGAAAACCGCCTCGCGAACGAGCAGACGGTGACGAACCTGCGCCTGAAGCGCACCGACCTGCAGATCGCGCTGATTCGTTCGCTCGGCGGCGGTTTCGACGCCACGAGCACGAATCTCGCCATCGACGGCAGCGGGCAACGGCAGGCTGCAGACCAAGCCGCGCCGTCGCACTGAGCGACTCAAAAGAACACGCATCAAGACCAAAACGGAATTTTCGGAGCCCTTCATGAGCGACCCTCAACAAACCGCCGCTGCGCCTACAGCTACGCCTGCGCCGAAGCAGAGCAGTGGCAAGCGCCGCATGCTGATGACGCTGATCGTTCTCGTCATCCTCATCGCCGCGATCGCATACGGCCTGTACTACTTCCTCGTCGCCCGCTTCCACGAGTCGACGGACGACGCGTACGTCAACGGCAACGTCGTGCAGATCACGCCGCAAGTGGTCGGCACGGTCGTATCGGTGAACGCCGACGACACGCAGACTGTGAAGGTCGGCGATCCGCTCGTCGCGCTCGATCCGGCGGACTCGAAAGTCGCGCTCGATCAGGCGGAAGCGAATCTCGCGCAGACGGTGCGGCAGGTTCGCACGTTCTTCGTCAATAACAACCAGTACGAAGCGCAAGTCGCGCTGCGCAAGTCGGACTTGTCGCGCGCGCAAGACGACCTGCGCCGCCGCCTGACGGTTGCGCAAACGGGCGCGGTCTCGCAGGAAGAAATCTCGCACGCACGCGATGCCGTGCGCAGCGCGCAGGCCGCGCTCGACGCCGCGCAGCAGGAACTGGCCTCGAACCGCTCACTGACGGCGAACACGACTATCGCGGACCACCCGAACGTACTCGCCGCTGCCGCGAAGGTGCGCGACTCGTATATCAACTACGCGCGCAACACGTTGCCCGCGCCGGTCACGGGCTATGTCGCGAAGCGTTCGGTGCAGGTCGGCCAGCGCGTCGCGCCGGGCAATCCGCTGATGGCCATCGTGCCGCTCAACGGCGTGTGGGTCGACGCGAACTTCAAGGAAGTGCAGCTCAAGCACATGCGCATCGGCCAGCCGGTCGAGCTGACGGCCGATCTGTACGGCTCGGGCGTCGTGTTCCACGGCAAGGTCATCGGCTTCTCGGCCGGCACGGGTTCGGCGTTCTCGCTGCTGCCCGCGCAGAACGCGACCGGCAACTGGATCAAGGTCGTGCAGCGCCTGCCGGTGCGCATCGAACTCGATCCGAAGGAACTGGAACAGCATCCGCTGCGTATCGGCCTGTCGATGAACGTCGACGTCACCATCAAGGACGAGCAAGGCGGCCAGCTGGGCAACGTGCCGAACACCGTCTATCAGACGAACGTGTTCGACAAGTACGGCGCCCAGGCCGACGCGGAAATCGCGCGCATCATCCAGCAGAACGCGGGCGGCGGCGCGGGCACGCAAGGCACGGGCTCGCCCGCGGCTGCGCGCGGCAACGCGACGAAGTCCGCGTCGGCCGCCAAGCTGATGTAAGCGGCCGCTTCGCGGAACCAACACATGTCTCAAGCTAACGTCGTCCATCCGCCGCTTTCGGGCGGCAAGCTCGTCATCGGGACGATCGCCGTGTCGCTCGCGGTGTTCATGAACGTGCTCGACACGTCGATCGCAAACGTCTCGATTCCGTCGATCTCCGGCGATCTCGGCGTGTCGTCGGATCAGGGCACGTGGGTCATCACGTCCTTCGCGGTCGCCAACGCCATTTCGGTGCCGCTGACGGGCTGGCTCACGCAGCGGTTCGGACAGGTGCGCCTGTTCCTCGGCTCGATCATTCTGTTCGTGCTCGCGTCGTGGCTGTGCGGTCTCGCGCCGACGCTGCCGTTCCTCTTGGCCGCGCGCGTCCTGCAAGGCGCGGTCGCCGGCCCGATGATCCCGCTGTCGCAGACGCTGCTGCTCGCGAGCTATCCGCGCGAGAAGGCACCGATGGCGCTCTCGATGTGGTCGATGACCACGCTCATCGCGCCGGTCGCGGGGCCGGTGCTCGGCGGGTGGATCTCCGACAACATCTCGTGGCCGTGGATCTTCTACGTGAACATTCCGGTCGGGATCGCAGCGGCGCTCGCCACGTTCGCCATCTTCCGCGACCGCGATTCCGCGATCCGCAAGGCGCCCATCGACACGGTCGGCCTCGGGCTGCTCGTGATCTGGGTCGGCTCGTTGCAGATCATGCTCGACAAGGGCAAGGACCTCGACTGGTTCAACTCGACGACCATCGTCGTGCTGGCGCTGATCGCGGTCATTTCGTTCGCGTTCTTCATCGTGTGGGAGCTGACGGCGGAGCATCCGGTCGTCGACCTGTCGCTCTTCGAACTGCGCAACTTCACGGGCGGCACCATTGCGCTGTCGATCGGCTACGGGCTGTACTTCGGCAATCTCGTGCTCCTGCCGCTGTGGCTGCAAACGGACATCGGCTACACGGCGACGAACGCCGGGCTGGTGATGGCGCCGGTCGGCGTGTTCGCCATTCTGCTTTCGCCGATCACGGGCAAGTTCCTGCCGCGCACGGACCCGCGGCGCATCGCGACGGCCGCGTTCCTCGTGTTCGCGCTCTGCTTCTGGATGCGTTCGCGCTACACGACCGGCGTCGATACGTGGACGCTTACGCTGCCGACGCTCATTCAGGGCATCGGCATGGCGGGCTTCTTCATTCCGCTCGTGTCGATCACGCTGTCGGGCTTGCCGGGGCATCGCATCCCTGCTGCGTCCGGCTTGTCGAACTTCGTGCGGATCATGTGCGGCGGCATCGGCACGTCGATCTTTTCGACGGCGTGGGAACATCGCTCGATCGTGCATCACGCGCAACTGGTCGAACAGGCGAACTCGTACAACCCGACGTTCGCCAATTCCATGCAGCAGATGAGCGCGCTCGGCATGTCCAAGGAGCAGACTTACGGGCTCTTCAACAGCATGGCGACGCAGCAGGCCGCGCAGCTCGGCGTGAACGACATGTTCTATATCTCGGCCGGAATATTCGTGGCGCTGATCGCGCTGATCTGGATCACGCGTCCCGAACGCTCGGGCGGCGGCGATTCGGCAGCGGCGGCATCGGCGGCGCATTGAACGGAATGCATCGACGGAAATGAAAAAGGAGAGGCACTGGCCTCTCCTTTTTTGTTTGTGGATGCGCTCGCGGCGGTCAGTCAAGACCCGCTCACCACCAACCGCTCAGGGGCGAGCACGCCCTCCGCTGCTCGCGCGACGCCGAGCAGCTTGCCCGCATCGTCGTAGACGCGCACTCGCGTGTCCTCAGCTTGCCAAACGGACGCCGGTTCGCTCAGTTCATCCAGACGCAGCCGCTGACCGTGCCGGAAGCGCCGCGTCGCGTCGTCGCGCAGATGCACGGCCGGGAACGTCGACAACAGCGCATCGACCGGACGCAGCCAGCCATCGCGCTCCGGCTCGGCCGCAGCGGCTAACGCATCCAGCGTCACCGCGCCTTCCAGCGTCAGCGCGCCGACTCGGGTGCGACGCAGCGCCGTCAGATGCGCGCCGCAGCCCAACGCCTCGCCGATATCTTCCGCCAGCGTCCGCACATACGTGCCCTTGCTGCAGGTCACGCGGAACGTCACGAGCGGCAGCGCGCAGGCGATCATTCTCAACGCGTGAATCGTGACGTGACGGCCTTCGCGCTCGACCGTCTGCCCGGCGCGCGCGTATTCGTAGAGCGGCTTGCCGTCGCGCTTGAGCGCCGAGTACATCGGCGGCACTTGCACGATGTCGCCGAGAAACCGCTGCATCGCCGCTTCGACGGCCGCTTCGTCGCACAGGACATCACGCGTCTCGACCGCCTCGCCTTCGGCATCGCCCGTCGTCGTGCGAATGCCGAGGCGCATCGTCGCTTCGTACGTCTTGTCAGCTTCGAGCAAGTCTTGCGAGAACTTCGTCGCCTCGCCGAAGCACAGCGGCAAAAGGCCGGTGGCAAGCGGATCGAGCGTGCCCGTGTGACCCGCCTTCTTCGCCAGATAAAGGCGCTTCGCCTTGATGAGCGCGTCGTTGCTCGACAAACCGAGCGGCTTGTCCAGCAGCAACACGCCGTCGAGCGCGCGGCGCGGGATCTTCGGACCGCCTTTCACTCACGCACCTTCTTCGTCGTCTTTGGCGCGCGTCGCGTTGGCTTCGTCGATCAGGCGCGACATCTCGACGGCCTTCTCAATGGTCTTGTCGTAGTGGAAATGCAGCGTCGGCACCGTATGAATGTGCAGTCGCTTGAACAGCAGGTTATGCAGATGACCGGCTGCGTGGTTGAGCGCCTCTTCGGTCTGCTTGGGATCGCCCGTGAGCGTCGTGAAGTAGACCTTCGCGTGCGCGTAGTCGGGCGTCAGCTCGACGCTCTGCATCGTGACGAGGCCGATACGCGGGTCCTTCACCTCGCGCATCAGTTCCGAGAGATCGCGCTGAATCTGGTCCGCAATCTGCACGTTGCGATTCGTGGACGTACGTCTTTTAGCCATGATCTTGGTTCCTTCCCTTCTCTATCGCCGCGCCAAAGAAAAAGGCGGAGCGAGCCGTCAGGCCCGCTCCGCCTCGAGCTCGGCGTACTAATGCATTACAGCGTGCGAGCCACTTCCGTCACTTCGAAGACTTCCAGCTGATCGCCTTCGACGATGTCGTTGAAGTTCTTGATCGAGATACCGCACTCGAAGCCCTGACGCACTTCCTTGACGTCGTCCTTGAAGCGCTTCAGCGAATCCAGTTCGCCGGTGTGGATCACGACGTTGTTGCGGATCACGCGAACCGACGACGTGCGCTTCACGAAGCCGTCCGTGACCATACAACCCGCGATCAGACCGACCTTCGGCACGCGAATGACCTGGCGCACCTCGACCGTGCCCGTCACCGTCTCGCGCTTCTCCGGCGCGAGCATGCCGGACATGGCCGCCTTCACCTCATCCACTGCGTCGTAGATGATGTTGTAGTAGCGAATGTCGATGCCGTTCGATTCGGCCAGCTTGCGGGCTTGCGCATCCGCACGCGTGTTGAAGCCGATGATGACCGCCTTCGACGCCGTCGCCAGGTTGACGTCCGACTCGCTGATCGCGCCGACCGCGCTGTGCACGATCTGCACGCGCACTTCGCCGGTCGAGAGCTTCTGCAGCGATTGCACGAGGGCTTCCTGCGACCCCTGCACGTCCGCCTTGACGATGAGCGGCAGGTTCTGCACTTCGCCTTCGCCCATCTGTTCCAGCATGTTCTCGAGCTTCGCGGCCTGCTGCTTGGCGAGCTTGACGTCGCGGAACTTGCCTTGACGGAACAGCGCAATTTCGCGCGCCTTGCGCTCGTCCGGCAACACGATGACTTCTTCGCCCGCCGCCGGCACTTCCGACAGGCCCTGAATTTCCACCGGAATCGACGGACCTGCGGACTTCGTCGGCTTGCCGGTTTCGTCCAGCATGGCGCGCACGCGGCCGTAGGCGCTGCCCGCCAGAACCACGTCGCCGCGGTTCAGCGTGCCCGACTGCACCAGAATGGTCGCGACCGGGCCCTTGCCCTTGTCGAGCTTCGCTTCGATCACGAGGCCCTTCGCGCCGGCGTCGACCGGAGCGGTCAATTCCAGCACTTCGGCTTGCAGCGACACGTTTTCCAGCAGATCGTCGATGCCCTTACCGGTCTTCGCCGACACTTCGATGAACGGCGAATCGCCGCCGTACTCTTCCGGCACCACGCCTTCCGCGACCAGTTCCTGCTTCACGCGGTCCGGGTTCGCTTCCGGCTTGTCGATCTTGTTGATCGCCACGACGATAGGCACGCCGCCCGCCTTCGCGTGAGCGATTGCTTCCTTCGTCTGCGGCATCACGCCGTCGTCGGCCGCGACCACCAGAATGACGATGTCCGTTGCCTTCGCGCCGCGCGCACGCATGGCCGTGAAGGCCTCGTGACCCGGCGTATCCAGGAAGGTGATGACGCCGCGCGGCGTTTCGACGTGATACGCGCCGATATGCTGCGTGATGCCGCCCGCTTCGCCCGCCGCCACTTTCGCGCGACGAATGTAGTCGAGCAGCGAGGTCTTGCCGTGGTCGACGTGACCCATGACGGTGACGACCGGCGGACGCGGCAGACGTTCTGCCGTTTCCTCGGCGGCTTCGCCTTCGATGAGGAGCGCCTCGGGATCGTCCAGCTTCGCGGCGACCGCGCGGTGGCCCAGTTCCTCGACGACGATCATCGCCGTTTCCTGGTCCAGCACCTGGTTGATCGTGACCATCTGGCCGAGCTTCATCATCACCTTGATGACTTCCGAAGCCTTCACCGACATCTTGTGCGCGAGATCGGCCACCGAGATGGTTTCCGGCACGTGCACTTCACGGACGATCGGCTCGGTCGGCGCCTGGAACGACGTCTGTTCCTGATGCTTGCCGCGACCCTTCGGACCGCCGCGCCAGCCGCGATCGACGCCGCCGCTCGTGTCGCCGCGCGTCTTGATGCTGCGGCGCTTCGATGCGTCGTCCTGCTGCCAGCCGCCCTTGCCGCCGGCTTTCTTCTTGTCGCCGGTCGGCGCCGTCGTGGCGGGCGCTGCCGCGCCGGGCGCCGGCTTTTTCGCGGCTGCCGGACGCGCGGCTTGCGCGCCTTCGGGTTTCGCCGGCTTGTGCAGCGTGCCCTTCGCCTCGGCAGCCTTGGCCGCTTCGGCGGGCTTCGCCGCAGGCGCCGGTTCCGGCGCCTTGACCTGCGCCTTGCGCGGCGTGTTCATCATCTCGCGAATGGCGCGTGCTTCGGCTTCCGCCGCCGCACGGCGCTTGGCGATGGCTTCCTGTTCGAGACGCGCCTTTTCGGCGGCTTCGCGCGCGGCGTCTTCCGCCTTCTTCGCGGCTTCGCGCTGGGCGGCGCGTTCGCTCGCCGCCTTTTCTTCCGCTGCCTTTTCGGCGGCTTCGCGCTGGGCCGTATCGTCCTGCTTCGGCGGCTTGGCCTCGGCCTTCACCTCGGCGGCGACCGGCGTACGAGCTTCCTGACGCGCTGCCTGTGCGGCGCGCGAGATCTCGGCGGCCTGCGCGGCGGCTTGCGCACGACGCTCGGCTTCCGCTTCCTGGCGGCGACGCTCGGCTTCGGCCGCTTCCTCGCGGGCGCGACGCTCTGCTTCTTCCTGTTCCAGACGCGCCTGACGCTCCTTCAACTCGCGCTCTTCGCGCTCGAGTTGCTCCGCGGCGCGGCGGGCTTCTTCCTCGCGGCGCTGGAGTTCGGCCTCGTCGACTTCGTCTTCGACATGATTCGGCGTCTCCGCCGGCTGCTCGATGCCTGCCTCGTCGCGCTTCACGAACACACGCTTCTTGCGCACCTCGACCTGAATGGTGCGAGCCTTACCCGTTGCGTCGGATTGCTTGATTTCCGACGTATGCCGGCGGGTCAGAGTGATCTTGCGCTTGTCGGCATCGGCGGACCCGTGCGACTTGCGCAAATGATCGAGCAGACGCGCCTTGTCCGTCTCGGACAGGTCGTCGTTCGCGCTCGCTTTCTGGACGCCAGCCGCCTGCAACTGCTCGAGCAGCACGCCCGCAGGCATTTTGAGTTCCGCGGCAAATTGGGCTACGTTGTTACTCGCCATTCATTCCTCTTGATGCAAGGATCAGTCCTTGCGGTTAGATCGGGTCATGCGGCCGAACCGGCCGCGATATTTCAGTGCGCCATGGTCATTTCTCACTGGAACCAGTGTTCACGTGCTTTCATGATCAACGCGCGAGCGTTATCCTCTTCCATCCCGGTCATCTCGACCAGTTCATCTACTGCCAGCTCCGCGAGGTCGTCGCGGGTCTGAATCTGATGCTCCGCGAGCTTCGCGAGAAGCTCGTTGTCCATGCCTTCGAGGCTCTTCAGATCGAGCGCGACGCCTTCGACCTTCTCCTCGTTTGCAATCGCCATCGTAAGCAGCGCGTCACGCGACCGGTTGCGCAGCTCGTGCACGGTGTCTTCGTCGAACGCTTCGATTTCGAGCATCTCGTTGAGCGGCACATAGGCGATTTCTTCGAGGCTCGTGAAGCCTTCGTCGATCAGGATGTCGGCGACTTCCTCGTCCACATCCAGACGCGCCATGAACAGATTGCGCAACTTGCCGCGCTCTTCGTTCTGCTTCAGCGCCGATTCGTCCGGCGTCATGATATTGATCTGCCAGCCGGTGAGCTCGCTGGCGAGTCGAACGTTCTGGCCGCTGCGGCCGATGGCGACCGCGAGCTCGCTCTCGTCCACGACGACGTCCATCGAATGCTTTTCTTCATCGACGACGATCGACTGAACGGCTGCCGGCGCGAGGGCGCCGATCACGAACTGCGCGGGGTCTTCCGACCATAGCACGATGTCGACGTTCTCGCCACCGAGCTCGTTACGCACGGCCTGCACGCGCGAACCGCGGATGCCCACGCACGTTCCGATCGGATCGATGCGCTTGTCGTAGGCGATCACCCCGATTTTCGCACGCACGCCGGGATCGCGCGCGGCCGCCTTGATTTCCAGCAGCCCTTGTTCGATTTCCGGCACTTCGAGTTCGAAGAGCTTCATCAGGAACTCGGGCGCGGTGCGCGACAGTTCGATCTGCGGACCACGCGCCGTGCGGTCCACCTTCGCGATGTACGCGCGCACGCGGTCGCCCACGCGCAGGTTTTCCTTCGGAATCAGCTGGTCGCGCCGCAGCAGCGCTTCCACGCGGCCGGATTCGACGATGAAGTTGCCCTTGTCCAGACGCTTGACCGAGCCGGTCATGATCTTTTCGCCGCGCTCGAGGAAGTCGTTCAGGATCTGCTCGCGCTCGGCGTCGCGCACCTTCTGCAAAATGACCTGCTTGGCAGCCTGCGCGCCGATGCGGCCGAATTCGATCGACGGAATGGGTTCCTCGATATAGTCGTCCACTTGCGCGTCGGGCTTTTGCTCCTTTGCTTCGAACAGCAGGATTTCCTGGTCGGGCTCCTGAAGGCCAGCCTCGTCCGGCACCACGCGCCAGCGGCGGAACGTCTCATGCTCACCGCTTTCACGGTCGATCGCGACGCGAATATCGACATCTTCCTCGAACAGCTTTTTCGTTGCCGAAGCAAGCGCAGCCTCCAGAGCTGCGTACACCACGTCCTTGTTGACGTTCTTTTCGCGCGCCAGCGCATCCGCCAGCATCAAAACTTCGCGACTCATTGTTTGCGGCTCCTAAAGTCAACTTTGGGGACGAGACGTGCTTTATCGAGGTCCGCGAGCGTGAAATCGAGCATCGCGGCGCCGTCCTTCCCTTCGAATTCCAAACCGATCTTGTCGCCCTCGGGGGCGTGCAGAACGCCGCGGAACGACTTGCGCCCGTCCAGCGGCTTTTTCAATGTGATGACGGCTTCGTTGCCGGCGAAACGCTCGAAGTCGGCCAGCTTCTTGAGCGGGCGGTCGAGCCCCGGCGACGACACTTCGAGGCGGTCGTAATCGACGTTTTCGACTTCGAGCACATACTGAAGCTGACGCGTGACTTTCTCGCAGTCTTCGATGGCGATACCGGCCGGCTGGTCGATATAAATACGCAGCATGCCGCCTCCCGAACGTTCGAGATCGACAAGCTCGTAGCCCAGGCTCGAGACCGTGGTTTCAATCAGTTCCGTCAGTTGCACAGTAACTCCAAGGTGTTTCGCGCCCGCGCCGCGAAACACCTGCGGGCGAGCGCCTTGACTGGGCGCACCCCTGCTCCCGAGATGCCGAACCAAAAAGCCAAAAAAAAATGGGCGCAACGCCCATCTTTTTCAACCGAGGTCGCACCCGGGCAGCGAAAAAACTATGTGCCCAGCGACTCCGTGATTTTAGCCATTTTTCGGGATAAACGCAAACGTAAAGCCCGCGATCGAACCCGTTTCGTGCCAGTTCGCATGCTTTTTTGCTTGATGCCGATGGCTCGGCGACGCCATTTCGGTAGATCGGCCGCAGGCGCACCCGCGACCGACCGAAACGGCTCGTCAACGCGCGTTCAACGTCCGCGCGTGCGGTTGCGCGGGCCGCGTCCGGCGCCGGCCTTGCCTTGCCCCGCGCCTTGCTGCCCGCCGCCCTGACGATTGCCGCGCGGGCCGTTGCCGCCCGCCGGACGCTTGGCCGGCCCGCTCATGCCTTGCGGACCCTGTCCGCGCGCATTGCGCTGCCCCGAGCGGCCGCCGTTCGCGCGATTGCCGTTCGGCTCGTTGCCGATGCGGTTGCCGTTCGGCTCACGGCCGCCTCGTCGGCCCGGGCCGCCAGCGTTGCCGGTATTGCCCATGTTGCCGCCGAAGCCGCCCATGCCACCCATGCCGCTCGCGCCGAACGCGCCGGGAAGCCCGCCCGCGCCGCCGCGCCGACCGCCGCGCGCCGGCGTCTGCGCCGCGCGCAAGTGCGAACTCAGGACCGGCTCGCGCGTGATGAAGCCCATCGACGTCTGCATCGGATCGGGCTGAACGCGCGGCGCGGCGCTGCGTCCTCCCTTCTCGGTCGTCGGCGCCTTCAGGCCGACCGCCGCCATCAGGCTGCGCACCTGGTTGTCTTCGAGTTCTTCCCAGCGACCGCGCTTGAGCCCGCGCGGCAACGCGATCGGACCGTGGCGCGTGCGGATGAGGCGGCTGACCATGAGCCCCGCCGCCTCGAACATGCGGCGCACTTCGCGATTGCGGCCTTCCGCCAGCGCGACGTGATACCAATGGTTCGTGCCTTCGCCGCCGCCGTCCTGAATGCGCAGGAAGTTGGCGGGGCCGTCGTCGAGCTCCACGCCTTTTAGCAGCTTCTGCTTCATCGCCTCGGACAACTGACCGACGACGCGCACCGCATATTCACGCTCGACGCTGTAACGCGGGTGCATGAACCGGTTCGCCAGATCGCCGGAGGTCGTGAGCAGCAGGAGCCCTTCCGTATTGAAGTCGAGCCGGCCGACCGCGAGCCACTTCGCCGTCTTCATCGACGGGAGCTTGTCGAACACCGACGGACGGCCTTCGGGATCCGCGTGACTGACGATCTCGCCCGTCGGCTTGTGATACAGCAGGATGCGCGGCGGCTTGCTCGCGAGCTTGCGCTTGAGCGGCTTGCCGTTGATGCGCACCTGGTCGGTCGGCATGATGCGCTGGCCGATGTGCGCAGGCTCGCCGTTCACCGACACGCGCCCCGCGATGATCAATTCCTCCATGTCGCGACGCGAGCCCATGCCGGCGTCGGCCAGCACTTTATGCAGCTTGGGGGCGTCGTCGTCCGGTTCCAGCACGCGCTTCTGCTGGGGCGCGTTGCGGCCACGGCGCAGCATCGGCGCGCGCACGCCCGCCGAGCCGTTGTCCGCGTCAAATGCCGGGGACGTGACGTACGCGAAAACGTCGTCGACGGCGGCGGCCGCCGCGCTCTCGACCGTCGCCGGGCCTGCATCGTTGCGCTTAGCGTTGCGCGGCTGCCGTTCACGCTTTCCCGGCGGATTCTTGCGCTGCACGCCCTCGCGCGGCGCGGACGCTGCGACTTCGCCCGACGCTTCCACGGCGACTTCTCCGTCATCGCGACGCCCACGCTTGCGGCCACCTTGCCGCGCGGCGTCCTGCTGGCCTTCCGCCGTGTCGCGCTTGGGCTCGCGCTTCGCTGCCGGTTTTCGCGGCGCCTTCGCGCCCGCTTCCTTGCGCGGCGCACGCGCCTGCGCGGCGGCGCCTTCCGGCGGCGGCGCGTCGGTCGCGGCGTCCGGCGCGCCATCCGCGCCCTTGGTCTTGGCGACAGCCCGGCGGCGTGCGATCAGACTGCGCGGACCGCGGCGCAGGCCGCGGCGCGGACGATCGTCACCGTCGGCGCTCTCGTCGGTGCGCGTGCGTTCGCCGGCATCGGCCGACTCATGGGCGTCCGCGCCATGCACGGGGCGCGCGGATTCGGGCGAATCGCTGTCGTGGGAGTGTGTCAAAACAACCTCAAATGTCGAATTGCGCACCCTGGCGGGCGCGTCAAAAATTTCCGCTGACCGGTCCGGCTCGTCGTCTTCGACGTGATGTTTTATCGAGAGCCGGTTGAATCAGGGGCCATGCAATTGCGTCAGGCGCGGCGCGCCTTCGGTTCTTCGTCGGAGTCGCCGTCGTTAAGGTCGGCGTCGTTCCGCTCGACGCCGCTCGATAGGCGGGCGTCGGTCGCATCGTGTTCTCGATGTGTGCCAGCGTCGCCTGCGTCGGCCAACGCAGGCGTTTCGTCTGAATCGGATGCATCGGTCGCGGGCATCAGGCGGACCTCGGTCAATACGGGCCCGTCTTTGTCTTCGCTCGCACGAAGCGTTCCGGCCTCCGATGCTTCGCTCGGCGAAGCGTCCGGCGTGTCGGCGACGGCAGGCATCTCGGCCTCGGGCGCATCGTTCGCCACGTTCGCTTCTGCGGGAGCCGCGACGGCCGTCGTGTCGTCCACCGTGTTTTCGCCAGCAGACGCCTGCGCGGCCGCGCCGTCCGGAAAGTCGATCGAATGCTGCGCGAGCAGCGAGGCCTCGAACTGCGCCGACGGATTGTCCAGCGCCGGCAGTTCGTCGAGCGCGGTCAGGCCGAGGTCGTCGAGAAACTGCTTGGTCGTCGCGTACAGCGCGGGCCGGCCGGGTACGTCGCGATGTCCGATGACCTCGATCCACCCGCGATCTTCCAGTTGCTTCACCACCTGCGTATTCACCGTCACGCCGCGAATCTCTTCGATATCGCCGCGCGTGACCGGCTGCCGATAAGCAATAATGGCGAGCGTTTCAAGCACCGCCCGCGAATATTTCGGCGGCTTTTCGGGATTGAGCCGGTCGAGATAAGTCCGCATGGCGGGCTTGCTCTGAAAGCGCCATCCCGACGCAAGCGCCACCAGCTCGACGCCGCGCCCCGACCAATCAGCCTGTAGTCCTTCGAGCAGCGTGCGCACCGTATCGGCCGAAATGTCCTCGGCGAAGAGCTTGCGCAATTCACTCACCCGCAGCGGTTCCTGCGCGCAGATCAAAGCAGTCTCGAGGACGATTTTCGCCTCTTGGGTATTCATGCAGCTTGGGTCAACCCTTAATGGTCAATGATCCGGTTCAAAACGAGCCTGAGCGAGTTCGAACGTCACCGAAGCGGTGCGCACGATAAAGCTGGACGCGGAGTTTCAAGACGCGCTCGCCCGATTGTAATCGGTCATATTGATTGGGAGCACGCACCGGGGAGAGGCGACAATGGGCGATCGGTGAGCGAATCGCCGGGCCATCCCAGCCGGACGAGGTGGCGCTTTCCTAGGCGAAAGCGCGTGACTGAGCGCCATATTACGCAAAAAGAACCGGGGCGTAAAGGTGATCGATTACGCCCCGCTCGACTCACTTCGCACTCGCTTACCACCCACTTAGCCCTTACTTCGCGCCTCGGTCCGATAAAAAGCGCCGCAGGCGTTCGACGCCCACGTCGAGGCGCGCGGGATCGCAGGCGTAGCACCAGCGCACGAAGCCTTCGCCTTCCGCGCCGAATGCGCTGCCCGGCGCGAGCCCGAGTCCCGCCTCTTTCACCAGCGCCTTGCACAGTTCGAGGCTGCGCTCCGCGCCCGGCAGCGAGAAGAAGAGGTACATCGCGCCGTCGGGGGCACGCACGTCGACCCCTTCAATACGCTGAAGCGCGTTCACCAGATGATCGCGGCTCGCGCGCAGGTCCGCGACGAGCGATTGCGTGAACGGCTCGCCCTGTTCCACCGCGACGATGCCCGCCTGCTGCACGAACGACGGCGCGCACGACGTGTTGTATTCCACGAGCTTGCCGAGGTCGTCCATTAGGCGCGCCGGTGCCACGAGCCAGCCGAGCCGCCAGCCGGTCATGAGCCACGCCTTCGAGAACGAATTCACCGCGATCACGCGCTCGTCGCGATCCGCGAGATCGAGGAAGGACGGCGCCACGTTGGCACCCTGACCGTAATACAGGCGCTCGTAGACCTCGTCCGCCACGATCCAGATGCCGTGACGGCGGCAGTGGTCGAGCACGATGCGCTGCTCGTCGCGCGTCATCGTCCAGCCGGTCGGGTTGTTCGGCGAGTTGATCATCAGCATGCGCGTGGACGGCGTGAGCGCGGCGAGCAGCCGGTCCAGATCGAGCGTCCATCCGCGCTCGCCGTAGGTCAGCGAGACCGTTTCGACCGTCGCGCCGAGAATCTTCGGAATCTCGACGAGGTTCGGCCACAGCGGCGTGACCGCGACCACGCGGTCGCCCGCGCCCGCGACGAGCTGCGCGGCCAGCATCAGCGCGTTCACGCCCGCGCTCGTCACCGCGATGTGATCAGCGGGCGTCGGGCCGTGCAGCGCGCTGACGTAGCGGCCGAGCGCCTCGCGCAACGGCGCGATGCCGAGATTGTGCGTGTAGAACGTCGCGCCGTCGGCGAGCGCGCGGCTCGCCGCATCGCGAATGAATTCGGGCGTGACCCGGTCCGATTCGCCGAACCAGAACGGCAGCACGTCCGGTACGCCGAAGCCGGCGTTCGCGACTTCGCGAATCTGCGAGGGTCGCAACGCCCGCACGGCGTCGCGCGCGTTCGGCGCGCCGCCCGCGTGCGTCTGCGCCGTCGAGCCGCCCAATTCAGCGATTACCGCGCCTTCCGATTCACTCATCGCCCGCTCCGTCGAAAAGGAAGAAGTCTAACGCGAGCGCGATAAAAAGCGCGCGTCCTTCAGAGCTCTTCGGCGCGTCGCGGCAGCCCCGCGATCAGCGACCAGACCGACTGCGCCGCCGGTGAGAGCGAGCGATCGCGCCGCCGCACCAGTTCCACCGTGCGTTCGGCGCGCGGTTCCAGCGGCAGCGCGACGAGCGACGAATCCGCCGGCAACGGCAACGCGAGCCACGGCAGCACGCTCACGCCGACGCCCGCTTCCACCAGCCCGAAGACGGTCGCCGAATGACCGAGCTCCTGCACCACCTGCGCTTCGACACCGTGCTGCTGCATGACGGCATCGATGATCGGGCGGCTGCCCGATGCGTAGTCCAGCATGACGAGCCGCTCGCCCGCGAGCGCCTCCCAGGGCGCGGCGCGTTCGTGCGCGAGCGGATGGTCGCGCCGCGCGACGAGGCAGAACGAATCGGTCATCACCGCTTCGCCGTGCAGATCGTCGGCGGAAAACGGGCCGATCACGACGCCGAAATCCACCTCGCCCGACTTCACCTTGCGAAGCACGTCGGACTGGACGTCGTCCCGCAGGCTGAGCGTGACGAGCGGAAATTGCCGCGAGCACGACGCGATGACGCGCGGCATCAACCGGCACGCGATCGTGGGGCTCGCCGCGACGATCACCCGGCCGCGACGCTGCTGCCCCAGATCGCGCGCTTCGCGCAGGGCTTCGTCCAGATCAGCGAGAAGGCGCGACACGGTGCCGACGAGATCCATGCCGACATCGGTCAGTTGCACTTCGCGCGTGGTCCGGTCGATCAGCTTGAGCCCGATTTCGCTCTCCAATTCGCGCACAGAGCGGCTCACCGCTGACTGCGTCAAGCCGATCTCCGCGCCCGCGCGGCTGAAGCTGCGTAGCCGCGACACTTCGATAAAGACGCGCAGTTGGCGCAGCGTCACGTTCAGGGAGGCGTTCATTCCGGCGATTCATGAAAAGCTTGGTCTCATGCGGAATTATAGGCCACTGCGACGGTTTCGCTGCGGTGCAGCAAACCGCCCGGGACGCACGCCGGAAGGGCCTCCTGCACAGGATTGGTGATTGTCCCGATTTCTTAATCAATCGGATTCGGGTCTGATACGGGCCATGCTGGCATCGCGTCAGCCTACTGCCATGCGGGTTTCCCGGATTTCGCGACGTGCATGGCATGGTTCTCGCATTTCATTGCGCACAGAGGTCGAAGCACAGCGGACGTAACGGAAACTGGTTTGCCGCAGCCGCTTCGGCCTTCCCTGGATTCGTTCATCGGATTCGACCAGAGTGCGCGGCGCGGGGCAGCGCACCGGGGTTAGCTTCGCTGAGGTGAGATATGGTGCTGTTCGACGATTTGAGAGATAACGAGTGGGCGCTGGTTGAGGCGTTGTTCTGTTCCGAGCCCGCGCGCAGCGAGCGGCGCGGCCGGCCGCGCGTCGAAGCGCGATCGGTTGTCAACGCCGTGTTGTGGGTCTTGTCGACGGGCGAAGGCTGGTCGAAGCTGCCGGGCCGTTACCCCTCGCCTCCCACCTGCCGCCGTCGCTTCGACGAGTGGCAAGCCGACGGCACGCTCGCGGAAATCGTGAAGCGTCTGTCGAGCAACGGGCGCGAGGTGTCGCTGCGCGGGCGTATCGGATCAAGCGCGGTGAAGCCGCCGGCTCCGCCGAGCCGCGACCGACTGCGCGGCGCGTTCTGGACCAATCCCGAGTCGTGGCGCGCGCCGGCCAAGATGGCCTGAGCCTACTGCATCACACGTCGAAGCCGGTTCTGCCGGCTTCGATCACTTTCGGGCGTTGCTTTGCCGACCTCGCGCGCTTCGTTGCGCGATACAACTCTTTACGATTGCTTACAGCGCCGCGACGAATCGAGGCTTAGCGTGACGAGTGACCCAACAGGTCCGATCAGGGCTTCAGGACACTCTCATGAAGGTTTCGACACTGCTCGTGCGTGGCGTCTTGGCGGGGCTCGCCGGCGTGGCGTTCGTTGCTCACGCGCAGCCGCCTGCATCCGATCTGCACCTCACCGCAAAGACGGCGGCGCCCGCGTCGCCTGACGCCGCGCGCGCTCGCGCCGCCACGCCGCCTGCGCCGCGCGGCGATTTACGCGGCGACATTGCGAGCAACGTGCGCGCTCGTCCGGACAACGACCGCGACGAACGCTCGCCGCATCACTGAATCTTCGGGCAACGGGTCTCGATTCGCGCGGAACCCGGCGAGTCGGCAGCAGTCACACCCAATGCCATGAGCACAGCATGGCAACAGTGGAATCCGGTCTGCCCGTGTCCTCGGACACGGGCTTTTTTTCGACCAGACTTCGCCCACTCTCACGCTGCGCGCGTCGCTTCAAATTCTGACTTCGAGCACCGCTTCGTGGCCACCGAAGGTGTACGGTTCGGTGCGCCGCAGATCCCAGTCGATGGAACGCTCATCGCGCGAGAGCCGCGTGAATTCCTGTTTCCCGCGTTCGGTGACGACGGCGATATCCACGGGTGCATGAAATCCTGGCGCTGGCGCGACGGTGCGTTGCCGCGCGAGCTCGAGTAGCCCGAGGGCGCGAAGGTGGTCGAAACCCTTGGGGCGTTTCGCCCACGGAACTTGACGATATTGCGCCCGGCGAAGTGCTTCGAGTACCGCTTCGTTGGAATACGTGGTCATCTCGTTTTTTCTTCCTGTGCAGCCGTGACGACGCTCGTGACGGTCGCAAGACGGTCCGCGACGTCGACTAAACGCGGCGCGCCGAATTTCACGCCAGCGAACGTTTTGAGCGTTCGCTGCCTGAATGTTTGGCCGCCGCTTGCGCTAGGTGCTGCTTTCTATTAAAAGCCCCCGTTGAGAGCGCGCTGATCACGCGCTTTCCTGCGACAACCGCCGATGCGCTCTGACCACGCGATGACGGAGCAAATTGCCCTGAAACCAATACGTTACTCCAATTAAATTGGTTCTATTTACTTTATTGCTGCTTTTTTTTGCATTGTTCGCGTTTTGCAAGCGCCTTCGTGCGACGATTGTCATCATCACCGTTCTGCTCGCCTGGGGCCTCGGAAGCGGCTGGCTCGCGAGGCCGCTGCTGCGAATCGCGCAGCACGGCTACGAAGAGACCATACCGCCCTCCTTCAAGCCCAAAACCACCATCGTCCTGATGGGCGGGGGCACGGACCGGCGTCACGGCAAGCTGGTGCCGAAGAGCGATTCCGTGCCGCGCATCGCCGCCGCCGCGCGGGTGTATCGGCAATGCCGGGACACCGGCGCTTCGTGCCGCGTGATCCTGAGCGGCGGCGATCCCCAGCACCACGGACAGGCCGAAGCCGACAACTACGCGCCGTATGTCCTGGCGCAGGGCGTCGCGCCGGCCGATCTGACGCGCGAGAACAAGAGCCTCAACACGTACCAGAACGCGCAGAACGTAGCAGCCATCTTAGGCAACGCGCATGACACTGCTTTGATCGTCATCACATCCGCGTATCACATGCGACGTTCGGTCCGTGCCTTCGAAGCGTTCGGCTACGAGCCGCAGCCCTATGTCTCGGACGTGCGTGAGAATCGGCTGACGGTATTCCCCCGATACAGAAGCCTCGAGAACAGCGAGCTTGCGTTGCACGAGCTGGTCGGGCTCGCGCGTTTTCACGTCTGGCGCTGGCTGCACCTGTACTAAGCCGCGCGATCGGTGTATATCAAAATAATCAGGACTAGAAAGTACCTGTGCGCGCCGGTATGATTCCGCTCCGGCTCGCATGGCCGGGCCGGTATCGTCGTCCGACACACCGCTGACCTGATCTCGGCCTATGATGGACGCAGTCAGGCGGAGGCTCGTTCCCGTAGGCATCCCGCCACGGATGCGCGCCCAAAGCCAGGCGGGAGCGATTTTTGCTCTGATGTATCTGTCTTTCCAACCGGATCGGACAGGCGATTCCCGGGTTCAACTGCTACTAGGAGGTAACAATGAAGAAAGTGTCCCTGGCTGTTTTGTTGTCCCTGAGCGCGGTCGCATCGGCCTACGCGCAGAGCGAACAAGGCGTGACGATGAGCACCGATCCCGCCCGGATCGCGGACATCGAATCGCGCGCGCAGAATCTGCAATCGCAGCAATCCAGCATGCAAAACATGCAGATGGATCAATCGAATACGATGCACAAGTCGGGTCATCACAAGAAGTCGCACGGCAAGTCGATGCACCATTCGGCCGAGTAAGGCACTTGGTCGCCGGCCTGCTTTTCGGCGGGTCGCGCCGCGCCGTCATCGCACTGCATGAACGCGATGACGGCAAAATCCGTTAAGGGCTCAACCGCGCCCTGCGCGATGCGCCGCCCAATCGCCGCCTTCGATGCGCGGCAAGCCCTGTACCGCGCTCGCAGCGACCGGATACATGAGGCAATCGACATGCGTGGCCTCGCCGTCCAGTTCGACATTCACATGCAGCCGGTGCGCGCGAAAAAGTCCCTCGACGCCCGGATACACTTCCTCGATTTCGTCCAGCACGACGACGAGCGCATCCTCGATGCGATACACATCTCCTTTGACCGGCGTGCCGTCCTCTTCGTCGAGAACGAGTCCGGGATAAGCGCCGAAATCGTAGAGCCGACCACGCACGTGCGCCGTGCCGATCCATTGCGGCGCCGCGATCCCGCTGCGCTCAGCCGCGCGATTGATGTCATTGATCTCGCCCGGGCGCAGCGTGCCGTACACGAAAACATATTGCATCGAAGAAACCGCTCCTTTCGCTAGTCGCCGAGATGCGCATTATCGCCGCCCAAAAAAGCGCGGACGGACTCGCGGCTCGCTTCGGTTAAGATCGGCGGATCGCGGCCAGGTCGGCCGCCCGACGAGCCGCCATGCCTACGTTCGCCGATCCACGCCCGCCTTTCGAGCAAGTCGAACACCTCGACATTCCCGTCGAGCACTCGCCGACGCTCGACCATCCGATCCGCGTTCGCTCGCGCCCGGTGCGTTATGGCGTGCGGATCGCGCTGCATACGCATCCGTGGGCGCAAGTCGCCTACACGTCGCGGGGCGTGCTGCGCGTGGCAACCGCCGATTCGACGTGGATGGTGCCGCCCTCGCGCGCCATCTGGGTGCCGCCGAACGTCACGCACGAAGTGTTGATCGTGGAAGATGCGTATCTCCGTACGCTCTACGTGGACGCGAGCGTCGTGCCGGCCGGGCTCGGCGCGTGCCGCGTGGTGGAAGTGTCGCCATTGTTGCGCGAGGTGATCGCGGCGCTGGACGAAGCGTCGATCACGCGTGAACGCGAGCGCCTGCTCGGCACGCTGGCACTCGATGAGATCATCCGGTCGCAGCCCTTGCCGCTCTCCGTGCCGATGCCGAACGAGAAGCGCCTGCGCGCGCTCTGCGACGCGGTGCTCGCGGACCCTTCGCACTCGGATCTCGAACGCTGGTCGTCGGAAGCGGGCGCGAGCACGCGCACCATCGCGCGCCTGTTCAGACGCGAACTCGGCGTGAGCTTCTCGCAGTGGCGGCAGCAGGCCGTGCTGGCACGCGCCATTCCTTTGCTGAGTCAGGGCCGGCCGCTCGCGCAGGTCGCGCGTGAGCTGGGGTATCAGAGCCAGAGCGCATTTTCGGCGATGTTTCGACGTGCCTTCGGCGAGAGTCCGCGTGCGTTCTTCGCCCGCGACGCCAGCGACGAGCGCGATCCAAACGACACGCGCGCTGTCTAATGCTGCGCGCCGCGTCGGCTCAGACGCGCCGGACCATATGTCGAATGGCGCCGAGCTGGGCCAGCCTGGGGCCGGCCGGACGATATCCGAGCCGCATATAAAGACGCGCCGCCGGGTTGTCGACGAAAACGCGCAGTTGGCATTCCGCCAGCCCACGGGCCCGCGCCCAGCGGTGCGCCGTGTTCAGTAGAAACGTGCCCGCGCCTCGTCCTCGATAGCCCGGCGCGATTTGAACATCGCGTATATGCAGCGAGTTATCTTCTTCGGTCACGCGCATGACGCCGACGGGCACGCCGTCCGCCTGCAGGATGAAGTTCTCCGACTCGCGCCAGCTCGAAAGAAACAGGTCGCCGCGCCAGACAAGATTGTGGCGCCGGTAATAACCGACCATGTTGTCGTGCGTGAGGGCCTCGGCGAAGGCGAAATCGGCCATCGTCGCCTGGCGGAGTTGATAGAGCGAGAGGTCTTCGGTCGGGTCGAGCATCGCACGCATGCAGGCACGGGACAGTGCCTCCACACTAAGACAGCGCGCGCTTGCTGGCAATGGAAAATGCGATGCCGGAGAGGAGACCGAGTCGGCGCGGCGAGAAACAGGCAAAAAAAAATCCAGCCCGGAGGCTGGATTTTTTCACAACGAGCTGGCGGAGCGGACGGGACTCGAACCCGCGACCCCCGGCGTGACAGGCCGGTATTCTAACCAACTGAACTACCGCTCCAGCTCTTTCCTTGCTCCACGAGGCTCTAGTCACCTCATGAAACCGACAGCGCATTTTCTAGCAGCCGCCTGAATTCTGGCGTCCCCTAGGGGATTCGAACCCCTGTACTCACCGTGAAAGGGTGATGTCCTAGGCCTCTAGACGAAGGGGACAGCAAACTTCTTGCAATCCTGCGGCGAAAAAAAACCGGCTGATCAGCCGGAGTATTTCCTGCTCGCAAAACGTTGGCGGAGCGGACGGGGCTCGAACCCGCGACCCCCGGCGTGACAGGCCGGTATTCTAACCAACTGAACTACCGCTCCAGCTCTTTCCTTGCTCCACGAGGCTCTAGTCACCTCATGAAACCGACAGCGCATTTTCTAGCAGCCGCCTGAATTCTGGCGTCCCCTAGGGGATTCGAACCCCTGTACTCACCGTGAAAGGGTGATGTCCTAGGCCTCTAGACGAAGGGGACAGAAACTTGTGATTCTGTCTTTACCGCTTGCTTCGCTGATTAACTGCTGCAAATCAACGAAGACCGAGATTCTAAACAACTTCGCGTTACTTGTGAAGTATTTTTTGCGACTTCCGAAACCCGGAGAATAACTTCGCAATCACTTCATCTGTTCTTGGTGGAGGTAAGCGGGATCGAACCGCTGACCTCTTGCATGCCATGCAAGCGCTCTCCCAGCTGAGCTATACCCCCTTGCAGAACAGAAACGAGATTCTATAGGCCGCTTTTGAAGTTGTAAATACCTTCTGGTGATACAACCGACAATTTTTTCACTTATCACTTCGCGCAGGCGCGCAAGGGCTTCTTCAGCGTCCTTGCGCGCGTCTATGCTCAACTGGCCGCGCGCTCCAGACGACGCAGCACCGTGTCCCGGCCGAACAGCATCAGCACGATGTCGATGGACGGCGTATGCGTCGTGCCCGCGACGAGCAGGCGGACCGGCATCGCGAGTTGCGGCATCTTGAGCTTGTGCGCGCCGAGCGTCGCCTTCAGTGCCGCCGAGATGCCCTCCTTGGTCCACTCGGCTTGTTCGAGCGCCGCGCGCAGGTTCGCGATGGCCGGCCGCACCGCGTCGGTCACATGCTGCGCGAACGCGTCGGCTTCGATCGTGGGCTCGCGATAAAACATCGCGGCATTGTCGGCGATGTCCTTCACCGTCGACGCGCGATCCTTCAGCAGCCCGACGACCTGATCGAGCGGCGCGCCGTTGTCGATTGCCGCGGCGTCGATACCCGCTTGCAGCAGGAACGGCCGCGTCAGCCCGGCGAGCCGCGCGTTGTCCGCTTCCTTGATGTAGTGCGCGTTCAACCAATTGAGCTTGTCGTGGTCGTATTGCGCGGGGGACTTGCCGAGATGCTCCAGATCGAACCATTCGATGAACTGCTCGCGCGAGAAAATCTCCGCATCGCCGTGCGACCAGCCGAGCCGGGCCAGATAGTTGACGACCGCCTCCGGCAAGTACCCGGCATCGCGGTAAGCCATCACCGCCATCGCGCCGTGACGCTTGCTCATCTTTTCGCCCTGCTCGTTCAGCACCGTCGGCAGGTGCGCATAGACCGGCGTTTCGCCGCCGAGCGCGCGCAGAATGTTGATCTGGCGCGGCGTGTTGTTCACGTGGTCGTCGCCGCGGATCACATGCGTGATCTTCATGTCGAGATCATCGACCACCACGCAGAAGTTGTACGTCGGCGTGCCGTCCGGGCGCGCGATCACGAGGTCGTCGAGCTCTTCGTTCGATATCTCGATTCGGCCCTTCACCGCGTCGTCCCACGCGACCACGCCCGTCAGCGGATTGCGGAAGCGCACCACCGGCTTCACGCCTTCCGGAATCGGCGGCAGCGTCTTGCCCGGCTCCGGACGCCACGTGCCGTCATAGCGCGGCTTTTCGCCGGCGGCGCGCTGACGCTCGCGCAACGCGTCGAGTTCTTCCGTCGACATATAGCAGTGGTACGCGAGACCCTTCTCCAGCATCTGGCCGACGACCTCGCGATAACGGTCCATGCGTTGCATCTGATAGAACGGGCCTTCGTCGAAATCGAGGCCGAGCCACGCCATGCCTTCCAGGATCGCGTCGACGGACGCCTCAGTCGAACGCTCGACGTCCGTATCCTCGATACGCAGCACGAAGGTCCCTTTCATCTTGCGCGCGAACGCCCACGGATAGAGCGCGGAGCGGATGTTGCCGAGATGGATGAAGCCGGTCGGGCTCGGGGCGAAGCGGGTACGGACTTGGGTCATTGCTGTTTTCTCGATGTACTCGAATGATTGCGCTCGCCCGGCGTAAAGATGCGGCCAGACGAGAGAGCGAAGAGGCGAACGGGCGGCGCGCGAAGCGCCGTTGGCTCTTGCACGAAAGCGGTTGCCGGCCGGGAAGCACGCACGTCGGGCATACGCGTCGGGCACCGGCTCAATGACTCGAAATTATACCCGCCGCCCGCCTCGCGCCTGAGCCCGCGCCTTTTGCTTTATGATGTGCGCGCCGTTTCTTGAGCACCCGGAAACGCGCATGCAACTGCACACTCGCCGCATCGCTGGAGTCTCACTTGAATTCATCGTCACGTCTCATTTCCCGCCGTGCATTCTCGCTCGCGGCGGCGTCGTCCATTCTTGCGGCCTGCACGAGCACGAGCGGCGGCGGCCTCGGCGGCAAGAGCGCGCCGGTCGCGAATGCGCCGGCCCCGGACCCGCAACGCGCCGCGCGAATCGGCCTCGCGCTCGGCGGCGGCGCGGCGCGCGGCTTCGCGCACATCGGCGTCATCAAGGCGCTCGAAGCGCGCAACGTCCGGGTGGATCTGGTGGCCGGCACAAGCGCGGGTTCGGTGATCGCGGCACTGTACGCGTCCGGCATGACCGGCATCGCGATGAACAAGCTCGCGCTGACGATGGACGAAGCCTCCATCAGTGACTGGGCGATGCCCTTTCGCGCGCGCGGCATCCTGCAAGGCGCGGCGCTGCAGAACTTCCTGAACAAGACGCTCGACAACCGGCCGATCGAAAAGATGG
This sequence comes from Caballeronia sp. GAWG1-5s-s, assembly GCF_023631445.1. NCBI lineage: Bacteria > Pseudomonadati > Pseudomonadota > Betaproteobacteria > Burkholderiales > Burkholderiaceae > Caballeronia > Caballeronia sp. GAWG1-5s-s. Next base: position 125,638 of record NZ_JALQDC010000006.1, read on the forward strand.
CGAAGCCGCTCGGCATCGTCGCCACCGACCTGAAAACCGGCCAGCCGATCCTCTTTCAGCGCGGCAATACCGGCGTGGCCGTGCGGGCGTCGTGCAGCGTGCCGTCGATCTTCGAGCCGGTGAAGATCGGCGATCACGAATATGTCGATGGCGGACTCGTGAGCCCGGTGCCCGCCGCGTTCGCGCACAAGATGGGCGCGGATTTCGTGATCGCGGTCGATATCTCCGCGCGGCCGGAAACGGCGCTCACGCAGAGTTCGTTCGACGTGCTGATGCAGACGTTCACCATCATGGGCCAGTCGATCAAGGCTTACGAACTCGACAAATACGCGAACGCGGTCATCCGCCCGAATCTGAGCGCGATGAGCAGCAGCGACTTCAGCCAGCGCAACGCCGCGATCCTTGCGGGCGAAGAAGCGGTGTCGAAGATGTGGCCGACGTTGCAGCGGCAACTGGCCGAGCGCGGCATGCGCGTTTGACGGCACCAGAAAGACGAAGGCCACGCAATGCGTGGCCTTCGCGCATCAGCGCAGCGACTTCACCTTGTCGGCGGTGACATCGCCGGGCTGGCCGCCCCATGTCGCCGGCAGGTAGTTGGTCAACTGCGCGATCTGCTCGTCGCAAAAGACGAAGGCCACGCAATGCGTGGCCTTCGTGCATCAGCGCAGCGACTTCACCTTGTCGGCGGTGACATCGCCGGGCTGGCCGCCCCATGTCGCCCGCAGGTAGTTGGTCAACTGCGCGATCTGCTCGTCGCTGTACGTCGCGGCGAAGCCGGGCATCGGCTGCATGCGTTCGACGCCGGCGAACGGCTGCGCCTCGATGCCGTCGAGCATCGACACGATCAGATTGCGCGCGTCGCCCTGGCGCAGCGTCGAATTGTCCTTCATCGCGACGGCGACGTGCGGCTTGCCCTCGCCTTCGCGTCCGTGACAGCCGGCGCACGAATCGAGATACAGGTTGCGGCCGGCTGCGAGTTGTTCCGCGTCGGCCGATTGCAGCTTGACCGGCGCTGGCGCGGGGGGCGCGTCGCCGAGCAGATACGTCGCGAGTGCGCGGGCGTCATCGCGATTCAGATGCTGCGTGCTCAGATACACGACCCGATGCATTTCGCCGAAAGCCGATCCCTGCCGCGCGACGCCCGTCGAGAAGTACGCCTGCAAGTCCGCGCCGGTCCAGCCGCGCGCCGCCAATGCTGCCGGCGTGATATCCGGCGCGGCGATGCGTCCGAGCGCGCCGCCCTGCAACGTCTTCGCGTCCGCGAGCTGGCCGAACGCGCCGCGCGGCGTGTGGCATTCCGCGCAGTGCCCGAGCGCGTTGGCGAGGTAGCGGCCGCGCGTCCAGTCCGCCGATTGACCCGTGGATGCGTCGGGCAGCGCGTTCAGAAACAGCATGTCCCAGAACCGCACCGCGAAACGCACGTTGTACGGGAAGCGCAGACTCGCTTCGACATTCGGCACCGCGGCGGGCCTTTGCGTCATCAGGTAAGCGTAGATAGCGTCGCTGTCTTCGCGCGACATCTGCCGGTACGACGTGTACGGCATCGCGGGATACAGCTTGCCGTTCGGCGTCTTGCCGTCGTGCAGCGCCGCGTAGAACGCGTCGGAGGTTCATTTGCCGATGCCGTACTTCGCATCGGGCGTGATGTTGCTGCCATAGAACGTGCCGAATTGCGACTCCAGCTTCACGCCGCCCGCGAACGGCGCGCCGCCTTCGGCCGTGTGGCAGGCAGCGCAGTCGGCGGATTGCGCGAGGTAGCGTCCGCGAGCGACGACTTCCGGCGAAGCCGCAGTCTTCTGCGCGACATCGCCATCGCTGTGGCATGCAGACAGCGCGAGCGCGGACAGTGCAACGGGAAGCACACGCATCAACGAGCGGCGCACGGTGCGCGTCATGATCGATTTCATCATGCGGCGTCCTTCACGAGTCCGGGCGTGGCGAGCACGAGGTCCTTCACGGCTTCGTAGTTGCGCACATAGCCCGTGCAGCGGCAGATGTGGTCGTTGAGCGCGGCCATAATCGTCGCTTCGATCTGATCCTTCGCGATCGGCTCGCGCTTGAGCCGCTCGAGCAGCACCGTCGTCGCGTTGACGAAACCCGGCGTGCAATAGCCGCACTGGAAGCTGAAATGATCGAGGAACTGCTGCTGCACCGGCGACAGTTCGACCACCTCGCCGTGTTCGTTGCGCTTCGCGTGCCCTTCGACGGTCCGCACCGTCTTGCCGTCGAAGAAGTGCGCGCCGTTGATGCACGTGCGCACTTCCTCGCTCGTGCCGTCCGCGTGATCCACGATCACCACGCACGCATGGCACACGCCCTGCCCGCAGCCGAGCCGCGAGCCCGTGAGGCCGGCGTATTCGTGCAGGAAATCGATCATCGGCAAACCGGACGGCACCGGCATCGGGCCGATCTTGTTGCCGTTGATCGTCATCGAGAGCGAGCGCATGTCGACGCCCACGGCGGATGGGATGGCCGTCATGAGAGCACCTCCTGAATGTTTTGCGGCGTCACCGGCAGATCGGTGAAGCGATGGCCGATCGCGTGCGCGATCGCGTTGACGATAGCCCCGACCACCGGAATCATCACCACTTCGGCGATGCCCTTCGGCGGATCGGTGTCACTGAGCGGCGGCAGCACGTCGCCGGTCTGATTCCACACGGCGACATCGCTCGCGAGCGGCAGCCGGTAGCGGTTGAAGTTCCACGTGCCGTTGCCGGGGCCGTCTTCGTAGAGCGGCAGATACTCGTGCAGCGCGTGCCCGATACCCATTGCGAGGCCGCCCTGCAACTGCCCCGAGACGAGTTGCGGCGCGATCGGATTGCCGCATTCGAGAATCGAGTGATGCGACAGCAGTTCGACCTTGCCGCTTGCCTCGCTCACGGCCAGTTCGACGAGCGTGCCCACCGCGCTGTAGTACGTGACCATCGCGTTATTGCGCTGCACGGGCGGAATGATCACGCGCTTGCGGTCGAGCACGTGATACCCGTTGGCGCTCGCCTTGCTTTTATCGGCGGCACCGCTGCCGAAGCGCACCGACAAGCCGTCGAGCGGCAACTGATCGGCCGTGCCTGCGATGTCGAACTGCGCTTCGCTCCACTGCCACCGGTTGAACGTATGCACGACCGCGCCGGTCGCGAGCCCGAGTTCGTGCGCCTTTTCCGCGAGGACGTCGAACGGAATCGGCTCCAGGCCGTCGGCGGACAGCTTGCCGTCCCTCCAGCGCGCGTCTTCGATTCGCACGACGAACGATGCCGCCTGACCGCCGCCGATGCCTTGTCCCCAGATCGCCATCGCGGCGGGCCAGAGGCCGTGGCGGAACAGCACGCGCGCCGCCTCGCGCGTCGCGTGCGAGAAGTAGTACGCGGAATTCGTCGCGCTCGCCGGCGACATGTACGCAGGCGACCAGCGCGGATTCGCGCTCAACCTGTCCTGCTCGGCCTGCGACATGAGATACGGATCGCCGCTCGTGACGACGGGCAGATCCGCCCAGTCGGTGACGGCCATGTGGACATCGGCGGCGGGCTTGCCGAGCCACTTCGCGACGACGAGCGCCTGCGCCGTGGACGATCCCGTGCCGATCTCCGCGCCAGAGTGCGACAGCGCGATGCGTCCGTCCGCGCTGAATTCGACTTTGGCGAACGCGCGCTCCGCGCCGGTGCCGAAGTCTTTCTGCACGCAGGCGAAGCCAACGCCATAGCGCATGCCCGGATGCGCGGCTTCGTACTCCGCCTTGCGTTGCGCGCGCCCTGCCCACAGCGGATGCGCCTTCGCCTGCCGCAGCACGTCTTCCGCGCGCACGGCGCCTGCCGGAATCGCGCCCTGCGTGTTCTTCATGCCGGTGCGCATGACGTTCGCAAGACGCAGGTCGATCGGATCGGTACCGAGTTGTGCGGCGATATCGTCGATCATCATTTCGGTCGCCGCCATGCTTTGCAGCGTGCCGTAGCCGCGCGCGGAGCCGGCATCGACCGCGCGGGAAGCGATGGCGACCGCGGTCAGATCGCTCTGCGGGATGTAGTAAATGGATTGCGCGGCGGTCGCGCCGACCATTGCCACCGACGGCGAGAAATTGCAGCGTCCGCCGCCGTTCGCGATGAACTCGCCCTTGAATGCCTGAATCTTGCCGGTCTTCCTGTCCACCGCCATGCGATAACGCATGTCGAACGCATGGCGCTTGAGCGAGCTCTGAAACTGCTCGAAGCGGTCGAACGCGAGACGCACCGGGCGGCCGTCGCCGTACATCGCCGCGACGAGCCCGTAGAACGGCACATTGAAGTGATCCTTCGAGCCGTAGCCGACCGTGTAGCACGGATGCAGGAACAGGTTCTTCACCGGGAAGCACGATTTCGTCGCCATCTCCAGCGCGCTCTGCGCGACTTCATACGGCCCTTGCGTCGGCACGACCATGTGCAGCGACTGCGTTGCCGCGTCGTACCAGCAGTTCGCGTTGTCGGGTTCGAGCGCGGCCGTATCGACGGATTGCGTCTTGTATTCGCGATCCACGACGAGCCATTCTCCCGGCGGATGGTCCAGCGCGTTCGCGATGGCCTGCGCGTGGAACATGCCCTGCTCGTCGAGCTTGCCGTGTTCGTTGGCGTCGGCCCAGACGGGCTCGCGCTTTTTCATCATGTGCGGGAAAAGCGGCGAGTCTTTCAGGCTGGAGAACGCGTCGTCGTCGAACGGCGTCTTGCCGCCCACGCGCACGAAGCGGAACGACGCCCACGGATCGCGCTCGATGAAACCCGTCGTCGCGCCATAGCGGACGACGCCTTCGCGGAACTGGAGCTTGTCCTTCGCGAGACGGAATCGCGCGAAGTCGTGATAGATCAGGATGGCGACCGCCTGGCCGAGATACGCGGGCGTCTTGCCGGCGGGCAGCAGCATGTCGTCGCCGTAGAAAGCCGGAAACGCGAGCTTGTCGTGCGCGAGGTCATCCGCCGTCACGACGCGATCGGGCGCGAGCCCGCCGTCGAGAATCGAAAGGTCGATGCCTTCGTACAGACGATCCGCGAGCGTCGTGCGCAGGATCAGCGCATGCGACTGTTCCTGCGGCCAGTGCGGCATGTCCTTCGCGCGGATATCGCGTGCGAAGACTTTGTCGCCCGTCACTTTCGCGATGCCATCGATGCGGAACTTCGGATAGCCGCTCGTCGCATGCCATTGAACGGGCGTCAGAATGCGCTCTTCGAACAGCGCGGCGAACGCGCGGCTGCCCAAAGGCGCGATGAACACGGACACGCCCGCGAGCGCCCCCGCCTTCAGAAAACGGCGACGCGACAGGCCGAGTTCCCCCATGTACTTCTCCTCGAATGAACGCCTTCTAGACGCGCGCAGGCGCTGACGACCCTGCCGCCGCGGCGCGGTCATCGTGAAATTCGTTTGCGATGCAAAGGATCGACCCGCAAGCAGCGACGGTGTCCGGACGTTATGGTGACGGCCGGCATCGTTTGCCGGCACGCAGAGGGCGGGATTTTAAGGGGCGGATAGGGGCGCAACAACGCGCGCAGCGTCAAGTTCTGTCAAGATTCGACGGCGCTTTGCGCAAACGAAAAAAAACGGCGGCGCTCTTGCGAGCGCCGCCGTCGTTTGGCAATCAGTGAAGAAGCGGACTCAGTAGTCTGCGTCTTCGATCCACGCCGCCTGAATGGCTTCGAGGATCTTTTCGTTCGATTTCTGCGGGTCGTCGTCGAAACCTTCCAGCTCGGTCACCCAGCGATGCAGGTCCGTGAAACGCACATATTGCGGATCGACATCCTGGTGCGCGTCGGTCAGGGCCATCGCGATCTCCTGAGTATCTGTCCACTTCATGGGCGAGCCTCCTGTCAGTGATTTTCTTTGGCGTGATTGATGGAGTACCGGGGAATCTCGACCACCAGGTCGTCCTCGGCGGGCATCATCGCCTGACATGATAACCGCGATGTCGGCTCGAGACCCCAGGCTTTGTCGAGCAGATCGTCTTCGTCCTCGCTGGACGGTTCGAGCGCGTTGAAGCCCTCGCGGATGATGACGTGACAGGTCGTGCACGCGCACGACTTCTCGCACGCGTGCTCGATCTCGATTCCGTGTTCCAGCAGGTTGTCGCAGATGCTCTTGCCGACATCGGCGTCGATCACCGCGCCGTCGGGGCAAAGTTCGACATGAGGCAGCACAACGATTTGAGGCATGGTTTTCCGTGAATGCTTGAGTGGATCAGACGTCGTCGAGCTTGCGGCCCGCGAGCGCGCGGCGAATGCTCTTGTTCATGCGGCGCGCGGCGAATTCGTCGGTGGCGGCGGCGAGCGCCTTCGTCGCCTCGTCGATCTGCTCGACCGATTCACCTTGCGAGAGCGTCGCCAGTTCGCCGATCAGCGTTTCGATCTGCGCGCGTTCGGCCTCGTCGAGCAATTCGCCGTCGGCGGCGAGCGCGGCCTGCGTCGCTTCGATCAGCCGCTGCGCTTCGACGAGCGCCTCGCGCAGCGCGCGGGCGCGCATGTCAGTCTCGGCGGTCTTGAAGCTCTCTTCGAGCATGCGGGCGACGTCGTCATCGGCGAGACCGTACGACGGCTTCACCACCACTGACGCCTCCACGCCCGATGTCTGCTCGCGCGCAAAGACGGACAGCAGGCCGTCCGCGTCCACCTGATACGTGACGCGAATGCGCGCCGCGCCGGCCGCCATCGGCGGAATGCCGCGCAACTCGAAACGCGCGAGCGAGCGGCAGTCGGAGACGAGCTCGCGCTCGCCTTGCACGACGTGGATCGCCATCGCCGTCTGGCCGTCCTTGAAGGTCGTGAAGTCCTGCGCGCGCGCCGTTGGAATGGTCGAATTGCGCGGAATGATCTTCTCGGTGAGACCGCCCATCGTTTCGACGCCGAGCGACAGCGGAATCACGTCGAGCAGCAGCCAGTCGTCGCCCTCGCCGCGCCGGTTGCCCGCAAGCAGGTCCGCCTGAATCGCCGCGCCCAGCGCGACGACCTGATCCGGGTCGAGATTGACGAGCGGCGGCTGGCCGAAGAACGCTTGCACCGCGCGGCGGATCACCGGCATGCGCGTCGCGCCGCCGACCAGCACGACGCCCTTGATATCGGCGGGCGTCACTTTCGCGTCGCGCAGCGCCTTTTTCGTCGGCCCGAGCGTGCGCGCGACGAGCGATTCGGTCAGCGCGGCGAACTGCGCTTCGGTCACGGTCACGTCGATGGTTTCGCCCGAGGACAGGCTCGCCTGCACGCGCGTTTCGCTCGCCGACGACAGCGCCTCTTTCGCCGTGCGCACGCGATCGAGCAGCAGGCGCACGTCTTCCGGCGTCTTCGGCTGAATGCCGGCTTGCGTCAGCACATGGCGATACAGCGCGTGGTCGAAGTCGTCGCCGCCGAGCGCGGAATCGCCGCCCGCCGCGAGCACTTCGAACACGCCCTTCGTGAGCTTGAGAATCGACAGGTCGAAGGTGCCGCCGCCGAGATCGTAGACCGCGTACAGACCTTCGGAAGCATTGTCGAGACCATACGCGATGGCCGCGGCCGTCGGTTCGTTGAGCAGGCGCAGCACATTGAGGCCGGCGAGCTTCGCCGCGTCCTTCGTGGCCTGGCGCTGCGCTTCATCGAAATAGGCGGGCACCGTGATGACCGCGCCGACGAGATCTTCGCCGAGCGTGTCTTCCGCGCGGTAACGCAGCGTCGCGAGAATCTCCGCCGACACTTCGACCGGGCTCTTCACGCCATCGACCGTGCGAATCTGCACCATGCCGGGCGCGTCCACGAAATCGTACGGCGCGTTTTCCGCGCCCTCGACTTCGCTCTTGCCGCGGCCCATGAAGCGCTTCACCGACACGATCGTGTTGCGCGGGTCCGTCGCGGCTTCTTCCTTCGCGATACGGCCGATGCGCCGGCCGCCCCTCTCCAGATAGCGCACCACCGACGGCAGCAGCACATGGCCGTCCTCGTCGGGCAACGCTTCGGGCACGCTGTTGCGCACGGCGGCCACGAGCGAGTTCGTGGTGCCGAGATCGATGCCGACCGCCACGCGCCGCTGGTGCGGCGCGGGCGCCATGCCGGGTTCTGAGATTTGCAGTAAAGCCATCGTTGGTTTTGTGGGGTTGTGTGGCGCGCTCGGCCTGTGTTTTCTTGTCGTGCTGGAGTGCGAGTGCGCTCGTCTTCAGGCGTTTTCCAGCCGCTCGATCTGCGCGCCGATCTCATGCGCGACGCGCTCGATGAACATCAGTTGACGCACCGCTTCGCTCGCGGCCTGATCCGCATTGCTGTCGATCAGCGCTTCGAGTTTGGCGAAGCGCACGCGCTCTTCATCGCGCAGTTCGGCCAGCAGCGATTCGAGCGCGCCGACGTTTTTCGCCGCGGCGGCATCTTCGATATTCTCGCGCCATTCCATCTGCTGCATGAGGAACGCGGGCTCCATCGCCGTGTTGTTCTCAGCGCCGACGTCGATGCCGCGCAGCGACAGCATATAGCGCGCGCGCTTTAACGGATCGCGCAGCGTCTGATACGCCTCGTTGGCGCGCGTGGCCCACTGCATCGCGAGCCGGCGTTGCGCGTCGCCGGCGGCGGCGAAGCGGTCGGGATGCACTTGCGCCTGCACGGTGCGGTAGGCGTCGTCGAGCCGGTCGCGGTCAACGGCGAAAGTCGGCGGCAGGCCGAAGAGATCGAAGTGGCTGTCGGTGAGCGTTGCCATGGCTGTGTCAGTGAGTTCGGGATGCGCGAATGAAAAAGGCGGCCCGCGCCGCCTCTCGTGCCGAAACCGCCGGCGTCACGCGCGTTACACGCGGAACGATTCGCCGCAGCCGCATTCGTCTTTCGCGTTCGGATTGTTGAAGCGGAAGCCTTCGTTCAGCCCTTCGCGCGCGAAGTCGAGCTCGGTGCCGTCGAGGTAAGCGAGGCTCTTCGGATCGATGACGATCTTCACGCCCGCCGATTCGAACACCATGTCTTCGGGCGCCAGTTCGTCGACATATTCGAGCTTGTAAGCCAGACCCGAGCAGCCGGTCGTGCGCACGCCCAGGCGCAGGCCCACGCCCTTGCCGCGCCGCGTCAAATACTTCTGCACGTGTTGTGCCGCCTTCTCCGTCAACGTGATTGCCATAGTCGTCGCGTCTCTCGCGCTCAAATCGTGCTTCCCGCCGCGGCGCCCCGGGGGGGGGGGGGGGGGGGGGCCGGCCCCCCCCCCCCCCCTGTTTGCCGCCTAACCACCCGGGTGCATCCCCCGCGGCGCTTACGCCTGTGGGTCCGCCCCC